>PSRF01000334.1 GCA_003175865.1 Blastocatellia bacterium | reverse complement strand
CACCTGACGCTTACGAAACGCTTCTGCTCGATGTAATGCGCGGGGACGCAACGCTATTCACGCGTCGTGATGAGGTTGAAGCCCAGTGGCGTTTGATCACACCGATTGAAGAGGCGTGGTCTAACCTTCCGGCAACTAGACTTCCAACTTACTCGGCGGGTTCAGATGGACCAGCAGATGCTGACCATTTAGTAGCGCGCAATGGGCATACCTGGCGCCGTTTGAAAGACAGTCGAGCAGGATGTGAGTAATCACTTGGACCACAAAGTACGTATTTGCGCTGACAAATCAGAACTCGCTCGCGTTGCTGCGGAGAGTTAATCCAGCACAGCGTGACCTCGGTTGACGAACGCGGGTCATTTAGCATTGGTCTTTCCGGTGGCTCTACTCCAAAGTTGCTTTATCAGGAGAGTGGCAGTCAGCGCTCCCCTGCGCAGTTGATTCGCCCCGGTGGCTGGTGAAGTTATCTGGCTAGTTGATCGAGACGCCGTGAGTGCGTTGAGTTAAATACCACTGGCTTCAGGCCCGTCGTCCTTCAATCTCCACCTAATCTCTACTGAAGACATCTACCCTTCGTTTAAGACCGCTACACTCGTCTGGCGACCAGTTCGTAGACGGCGTTTTTGAAGAACATTTTTTTCAAGGTGTCGCCCAGATGCCGCGAAGGTCTCTTACGCGCACGTGCTTTTGCGCCGGCAATGTTACATGTTTCGCCGAGGATCTGAATCGGCAGATTCACAAATAACCGCCTTGCCGCACTAACCGTGAGGTGAGTTGTGTGATCTGCAAACGGCCCAATCTCAAACGGCACTGACATTGCTCTCCACGTCGAATGTACTCCTGCTGCCACCGCATACAGTGCGTGATGTACGTTAACTGTGAAATAAAGAAGTCCCCCAGGAGTGAGGATTCGAACGAGTTCAGCTGCGATTTCCGAAGGCGATTCGGCGTGATCGACGACGTTATCACAGAGAACAATTCCAAAACTATGGTCCAAAAAAGGCAAGTGCTCTCCAAACGCCGCAACTGTTGGAACATTTGCCTGCCAACAGGGAAACAGCTTCGCATAACTCACTGCTAGCGGATCAACACCAACGCCATAGCGGGTACCGAAGGTAAATATCAACCCATGTGAACCACTACCTACTTCGATTACGCGGGCGTCACCGTCAATCGGCTGGAAACTCTCCAGGAGATCGCGAACCCTTCGCGAAGCTTTCCCCATAGCTTGAAGTACTTCGTGTTCATGACCGCTCAAGTCCTTTGCCTTACGCACCTGATACGCTAATTGACGCTGCAGCGCGCGTTGCGCAAGTTTGCGGCGGTTGGATCCGCGCCAGTTCTCAAGAGTCAACGGCATGTCTGTTTAGTTGTGACGGTCAAGCGAGAATTGCGACTATCGTCATAGTCTATCAAACAAACTCTAATCGAACCGTGACCGTCCGTTCTATCACGCTACCGTCGACTCACGACACTAGCTTCGCCCTCTGCCAACCCAACTGACTCCGCTCGCACCTTGATCACACCAGGCTTTCCCTTCACCGTCCGCACAATAACCAAGGCGAGTCCGTTATACGCATTCCTCTCCTTCGATTGAAATGACTCAAGACTCGTCGCATCGCCATTATCGACCGCAACGATCTCGCCTGGTCCATCCATAGTGAAGTGAACACGGTTGTTGGATCGTGGAACAGTCGAACCCGCCTTGTCGACCAGCCGAACAGTTATAAACGCTAGATCAACGCCATCAGCCTTTATCTGCTTACGATCGACACTCAACTCCACGCGGCTCACCGGGCCTGTCGTTTTTACAACATCCTCCGCCCAACGCTTACCATTCTTGTAAACAACCACTCGTAACTCACCAGGTGCATACTTCACATCATCCCACCGCAGACGATATTGAAATGGTTCTTTCTTCTTTCGGCCGAGAGATTGTCCGTTTAAAAACAGTTCAGCTTCATCACCGGAAGTGTAAACATGCACTGGCGTCACTTGGCCCACACGATCAGGCCAATTCCAATGCGGCAGAATATGCGCCATCGGTAGATCAGATCGCCACCGTGCCTGATAAATGTAAAAGCGATCTTTCTTGAATCCGCACAGGTCCACAATTCCAAAATAGGAACTCCGCGAAGGAACACGAATGTGACCAAGCTCTTTCAGTTCACTTGCCATTCTTGATTGAACAGCAGGATCGGTAAAGTCGAGTAGTGTGTTTGAATCGCCGCCGTATGGAGTTGGCTCACCCAAATAGTCAAAACCAGTCCACACGAATTCACCACCAACAAAAGGATTTTTGTCCTGCGCTTCGAACTCGGCATCTGGCGGCCACGCCCAACGAGGCGCATACAGATCGTAGGAACTCACCTGAAAATCAGCACGTCCCTTGCTCTTGTCAGTTACAACTGGAAAGAAATACTCGCCACGTGAACTGACAGTTGAAGCCGTTTCACTGCCGAACAACGGTTGCATCAGATTGCTTTCGCGAAACTTCGCATAATCCGCAAATTGATAGTTGTAACCAAACACATCGACCGTCTTTTGAAAACCGTTGTACCCGGCATTTCTATTGTTCGCGGCGGCCGTTGTCGGACGTGTCGGATCCTCCTCGTGAACGATCTTTGTTAACGAGGCTGCAATTGCATGCCCTTCCGGATTTCCCTGTTCACCAATTTCATTTCCAATACTCCACATGATCACTGAAGGATGGTTTCGATCGCGACGAATCTGTGCGCGCAAATCCTTCTCGTGCCAATCGTCGAACAAAAGATGATAGCCATTCTTCTTCTTGGCACGTTTCCATTCGTCGAACGCCTCATCCATGACAACGAAACCCATTCGATCCGCCAAGTCCAAAAGCTCCGGCGCCGGCGGGTTGTGACTTGTGCGAATGGCATTGACACCCATCTCTCTGAGTATTTCCAATTGACGCTGCAATGCACGAACGTTCAGTGCGGAACCAAGCGCACCCAAATCGTGATGGTCACAAACACCTTTGAGATAGAGGTGGTCGCCATTCAAATAGAAGCCTTTCGCCGCATCAAACTTTATTGTCCTGATACCAAATGTCGTTTCATAAGTGTCGATAACCTTTCCATCTTCTACTGTCGTGACCGCTGTGTACAAATTCGGATTGGTCAAGCTCCAGAGCCGTGGATGTTTGACTTGACCTCGCAAAGAACTAGTCTGACTCTCGTTGGGAGCGAGACTTACCGTTGTCGGTTCAAGACTTTCTGGTCGACCAATTCGCTGCCCATTCGTATCAAGCGCATAAATCTGAGTTTTGACTTTCACCGATCTGGCTGCTGGTGCGCTGTTAATGACTGACACTTTCACATCCACTGTGGCGCTATCGATGGTTACGTCTGAGGTCGTAATGTAAGTGCCCCAGTGATTGACGTGCACGGGTGGCGTCTTTGTCAGCCAAACATTCCGATAGATTCCACCACCCGGATACCAACGCGATGAGTCAGGTGGATTATCCAAACGAACGGCGATGACATTGTTGTGATCGAAATCTATGTAAGGAGTTAGATCAAGCTCAAACGATGCGTATCCATATGGCCAACCACCTACAAACTGTCCATTCAACCAAACCATCGCATAAGCCATTGCTCCGTCGATTTGAAGATAAATACGCCGGGCTTGGTCAGCGTTAGTAACCGCAAACGTTTTTCGATACCAGCCGATACCGGACCAGGGCAACTTGCCTGTCTCTCCTGGAAGTTCCTGACTAAATGGTCCCTCAATTCCCCAATCATGAGGCAGGTCCAACTGTCGCCAATCTCGATCGTCGAACTCGCGTTGAGTGTAAATGACATCGGCGCCAGGGTTGCCAGTTGGGCGTGCATGTTTCGCAGTTTCGACAGCGAACTCATTGCCGGTTGCGATGTAGTACTCCTTCATGCGCTCATAACTCAGGCGACCCTCACTTCCACTTGGATCGCCTTTGTGAAAACGCCAGCCCTCGTTGAATGACAGACGCTGTCGAGTGACAGTTGTTTGTCCTGCAACCGTGCCTGTTGCGATTAACAACAGAAGCAAAATTGAAAATCGTCTTGTCATGTTCTTAATGAGTTATTTCCTTCTCGGCTCGCCCGAGTTGACATGCCAGTGTAGGTGTTTTGAATCTTGATATTTACCAAGGTTCGTTAGGACCCTGCATGCGCCATGTTTTTCCATTACCTCAGCCGCAACATCACGAACAACGCTTAACAACTCTAGTAGCAAAGGCGTGTCAGACTCCTCAAGTGTCAAGAGCGATGACACGTGATGTTTTGGAATGACGACAATATGAACCGGCCAAAAAGGGCGCGTGTGATGATACGCAAGCACGTTGTCTGTCTCGCACACAATATTGACAGAAGTCTTCCCGCTCAGGACTTCTTCACAGTAAAAATCATCGCCCACGAGGTTCTCCTTCAGTCGCCAAAGAACTTGAGGGCCATCGCACCGTGAGTTGCCGCTCCGCCTGCTCGCAATGCAGCAGCGACAAAAGCGGTCTCAGCTAACTCTTCCCTCGTGGCGCCCGCAGCTTTCGCCGCTTTTGCATGAGCCTCAATGCAGTATGGACATTGGGTAGTCACTGCAACAGCAACAGCAATGAGCTCGCGATATTTCTTTGGCACGGCGCCGTCCTCACGTCCACAAATATTGTTCAGGTTGAGCCATGCATCGAAATCCGTGGGTGCGAGTTTGCGCATGTCTCTCAACAAACGAAGATCGTTTCCATCGTGGTAGTGCTCCGCCATCGACTTAATTCTCCTGTTTGACTGAGTTTCGAACGGCGGACATTCTGCCTTAGTTCATTGTCAGATGGCTATAGGACCATCGGTCAGAACAGGAGCGGAGCGACTGTCCGGCATCCTGATGTGGTGCGCTAAGCAGTTGCTGCGCTCATCTTCTGACTCAGTTGTGGAAACCCTCGCAGCAGGATGGGGAGCTTTGCGCATCATCACGTTGATAAGCTAATACCAACTTGAATAACTGCTGATTTTCGAGTCACGCCTCTTTCACACACAAGGCATGACCTTTGCTGTCTTGTTGGCATGTATCAGGTTGTAGTCTGCCCACGTGAGGAGAAGTGTATGACAAACCTTAGGTCCCATATCGATCCGGATCGATCAACGGCACCCGCTCCAACACAGTTCAAGACGGCGCAAAACGATCATCCAGTTCGTTGCAGTGTGTGTGGCGAGACGTTTTTTGTTACCGACCAGATCTATCAGTTCGCCAAAGAGGGTATCGAGGCAGGCCTCGACAATCCATTCCAGTGCCCAGCCTGTGAAGAAGAATCCGACGAGTACTCATACGACGGTTAACTTGCGCGGTCCTCGTACTCGTACGATTTCTGGTGATGTGGTCTATTTACTAGTGTCCGGCGCCACTACTGTCTTCCACTGATTCTGTCGTAAACACGATCGACTATTAATGGCTGCCTCCAGGCGGGGTTCTTGATAACTATCGTCGCAAACAACCGATCATTGTTCCGGTCGAT
>PSRF01000127.1 GCA_003175865.1 Blastocatellia bacterium | reverse complement strand
GCGTCATCAACCTTGACGCCATACGTGAGTGTCAGGATCTGAATTTCTTGACTCTGGCGACCGTCCTCCAAAATCAACACTCGATAAGGTACCAACGTCTGCTGGACGGAACGATAATCTAGAAACTTCTTAGTGTATTTGACTGGTGTGGTTCCCGTACCTGGCTCCTCGTATTCCAGCCAGAGTACACGAAGAGAGCGACTACTAATGTAATAACGTGTCTTTCGCTTGTCCGTATCTACAAGGTCTACAACGTAGAGATCTAAGCCCTTCTGTTGTTCTTTACCAACCAGTGTGATTGTATATCCGCACTCCTTGTAACGAAGCAGCGAATCAATGCTGTGGTGATGTTGTGATAGGAAATTCTCGGCTGCATCCTGTCTTGGAGTAAAAGCCGCGCCATTAATGAGTCCCCAAAGTTTGCCCCCACCGTAGATCAGTGAGTACTCCATGGTAGGCATCTTCTGATCAAGCCGGATCTTGTCTTTGTCCAGATTCTCGCCTCTTACAAATTTACGTTCGTAGGTGGATTCCTCAGTGCTTCCGGTAGGAAGCACGCGGGTGATTTTCCCTCTTTCAACTCCGAATCGACGAACCTGTTCCAAACCCGGACGACTGCCATAGATCAGAATCACTGATTCAACAACCTGCTCGACCGTAAACTGCTTCGGATCGTCGACTTTGGGGATAGGCTTAGCGAAGGTGGGAGCGACCAAAGCACACAACAAAATTGGGGCTAACAATAAACGATACAAAACCTTCTCCTCGGAATTTAGTTCGTCGCGATGACGGGGCTACAGTTGGGGAAGCTAACCGCAAAAGAAGGCGAATTGTAACACAGGCCTTCCAAAATGTAGCTGAGCCAGACGTCTTGTGAACATTGATGCCAAGCTTCACAGAACCGGATGCCTGATGCCGCATTGCAGTCGTTTGACAAGCAGGTAGTCGACGGGTATTTTGCTTCGTTTCCGCAAGACCACAGACCCCTGACTGTGGTTAAAACGCACTCATTTTGAAGCCACCAGGTGGCATTACCAGTGAAAGGACTGTTTTACATATGAAGCGGGTAGGAATTTTGGTTGGCCGCGAGAAGACTTTTCCCGAGGCACTCATCAAGGGCATCAACGATCGTGGCAAAGGCGACGTAATCGCTGAATATATCAAACTCGGAGGCATCCGCCACGACGCACCTCCAGCATATGATCTGGTCATTGACCGGATTTCACACGAAGTGCCGTTTTATCGAGCGACACTTAAACGGTTGGCACTTGAAGGAACGATCATCATCAACAACCCATTCTGGTGGTCGGCAGATGACAAGTTTTTTAACTACTCATTGGCTGAAAAGCTCGGCGTTGCTGTTCCGCGAACTGTTCTACTTCCTCAAAAGGATTACATCGAGAGCATCGTAAGCGAGAGTTTGCGTAACCTGGAGTTCCCAATCGACTGGCAAGGAATACTCGACTGGGTAGGACTGCCAGCTTTCTTAAAGCCGTTCGATGGTGGGGGCTGGAAAAATGTTTCCAAGATCAATTCACTTGAAGAACTATGGACTGAGTACGATCAGACCGGAACGTTATGCATGACTCTTCAGCAGTCGATAGCGTTCGATCAGTTTGTGCGCTGTTATTGCGTTGGTCAGGAAGAGGTCATGATTATGGCTTACGATCCTCGCAAACCCTATTTGTCAGGAGAGCAGTACGTTCACGATCCGGAGTATCTCGCTCCTGAACTTGCAGAACGCGTAAAAAGGGATGTACGTACACTCTGCACAGCGTTAGGCTATGACGTCAACACAGTCGAGTTCGCGATCAAAGACGGCATCCCGTACGCAATCGATTTCATGAATCCAGCGCCAGACGCTGAACTCGCGTCTGTCGGCGAGTTCTATCACAACTGGATTACGCAGGCTGTAACTGACCTTGTGTTCAAACGACTCGCTGAAAAACGTGAGCAGCCACGTTACCGTTGGGATTCGTTTCTAAATCCTGAACCGGTGCGTACGTTCGCAGTTGCTGCGTCATCCGAACAAAAGGCGCGTACGGTTACACCCAGATCGGAAACGAAGGCAGCTGAAACAGCGGTGGTCCCACCGGACAGTTCAGCCAGTGTTGGCAAGAAGGCGACAACAACGACTGCCAGG
Source organism: Blastocatellia bacterium (assembly GCA_003175865.1). Classification (GTDB taxonomy): domain Bacteria; phylum Acidobacteriota; class Blastocatellia; order Pyrinomonadales; family Pyrinomonadaceae; genus PSRF01. The sequence continues at coordinate 4,532 of PSRF01000127.1, read as the reverse complement.
AAAGCTGTCACGCGAAGGAAGAAGAACTGACGGTTGAAGTTTGACCAACAGCAAAAGGGTGGAAGCGAATGCTTCCACTCTTGTCTTTTGTGTCTCCTAAGACGCGGTTCGAGGCTTGGCTCTTTTGAAGAGAGCTCGGGTACCGATGACGGTGAGAAGCCAAACAACCAGGGCAGATGAAGCGAGCGACCAACCAAGACTACTTGCTAGTGGATCGACAAAGCCACCAATCAATGCGACCAGGACTGCCCCATTTGTCGCACGAGCCGCCAGCCGACGCACGCGCATAACGTTTTGCAGCCAATTGATCCTCCTGAGTTCAGCAGCGAGATAATCGTCGTCATTGTTCAGTGTTAGATAGTAGTCCGCTTCACGTCGCGCGTAGCGAACCAGCGATTCCTCACTAGTGACACGAGCAGCTTCGTGATAGTGGTGAATAACATGTGCCAACTTTCCTTCGCGCAAGGCGATATCAGCTAAGCCCATTCGTGCTTTGAAATTACCACTCTCAACTTCGACTACTCTTTGGAGTACCTGTCGCGCCTGCCTAGAGTCACCACACTCCAGGAAGCTCTCGCCAATCAGCGGTAGCAAGCTTAGATCATTCTTTGCACGCACACACGCAAGTCGCAGCGCCGCCCGTGCCCGATTTAGCAAACGAACGTCAGATTGCGCACTTGCCTGTGAACGAAGCAACCTCGCGAAGTCGTAAATTAGCCAAGCCGCGTTTGGCGTGACGTTTAGCGCACGACGAAATGCCTCGCTCGCTTCTCGTAGTCTCCCTGCGATACGAAGTTCATTGCCAAGACGTCGAAGGAGGTGCGCGCGCTCCATGTCCTCTTTTGAGTGGGGGCTATTGACAGCGCTTTTTCCTCCCAGGCGGAAGTCATCATTTGCAACGTCCAGGACTTGGGCTGAAGCAAGCTTCGAAAGACGGGTCTTTTGATTAACCAACCGCGGGTCGTTCAAATAATCGCGCAAATCCCGACTGCGATTATCAAGCTTATCGTCGTGAATTAGGGGAAGCAGTTCACGAATTAATTTACGGTAAGCCTGACCACCAGACGCGATTACGAACTCTTTACCTTTCCCTGTTATCTGCGTGCGATATCGGTAACGGACCCTGCCACCTCGTCGTAAAGTCCGAACAGCATTTGTTTCGACCGTTTCGAAGTCGTCTATCAATAATCGTCCGTAGTTGCCGCGGAATAATTTAAGTAATGAACGAATCGGTCCACTTTTCATTAAGCCTTTGCCATCGAACACAATTCGATCCGTCAAAGCAAGCAGTGGCAAGAACAACCATGCCCCAACAATGCCCGCCAAGGCCCACGCGTCATGGTGCGCTCGCAATAACAGAGCCGAACAAAATGTCATTACACTTGAGATCGCGAGATATGGACCAGGAGAGACCCTAACACTTGCGACGATGGGAAGGACCGTCGCGTGCTTTCGTTCGTTTTCTTCAGCCAGGGCGGCGAGATTATTAAACTTTTTCAATTCGCTCATCTGTCTGGGCTCTGGGTGCTTGCGCAATCCACAGGAAGTTCCAGCGTAAATGACCCTCTCGACCTTCCAGGCTCAGTGTAACGCAAATCAGCTAGTTGAACGAAGGTTTGAGTTGTGCAATCAGGATCCTGCAGTTGTGCCACCGGAAAACGTGCAAAGCCCAGAAATGTCCGAAGGCGGCGATCATTTGATAGCTTTACTATCTGCTGCGCCAAACTTGGAGGCCACTTCTCATATCTGACAACATTCTGGTTTGACGTTTCATGAATTATTGAGAGCGGAAACCGATAGACGGCATGATCGGTTTCAAAAACCACGTCCCAACCAAAAGGGTTAGCGGCGGTCGGCATTGCCGCTACTCGCGAGACCGATTCACCGTTCATATTGGCGACGGCTGCGGCTTGGGCGCTAGCCTTGTTGAGAGCAACCTGATGAGCGTAAGCGAGCGCACTCCAGTAGAAACCAAGAAATACAAACGCGGCGAGTGCGGTGTTTCGGCCCCACTGCTCAGCTGATTTGCGAAAGCAGAACAACACACCTAGTCCGAGACCACTAAGCCATAACAACGCGATTACGTTCGCGTGCGTCGCACCGATTCTTCTCATCGCAAACAACACGATCACCGTTGTAACTGTGCCCAGCACCAACCAGTTAAGTCTTTGTACTCTTGTGCGAGAGGTCAGGAGAAATCCTGCAATTCCGAATACCAGCCAGATGAACGGATCGACAATAAACACGAGGTCACCATAGAACCATGTTGACTTCCATGGCAGCAGCAGTCGAATTCCGTAATTGTTGGTCCAGTCGAGCAGCGGATGAGTAGCACTCACTAGCACCGAGGCAATGAGTAGTCCGCGTAAATTCGTGGCCGGTGGCCGATCACGCAGTCGACTCCAAATCAAGTCAACTGCATAAAAAATGAGAGGAATTAGAATCGCCAGGACCAGCGTGCCGACAATGGAGTGGGAGATACCTCGGTGGTGCTGCAAGAAAGACCACCGATCCCCAAAGACCAATACAACGATGTCTGCATCAGGAGCGTTTGCTGCAAGCACGCACAAGACTGTGGCGCCGGGTGAAAGTTTCTCCAGGCCCGCTTTGGCTGCCGCTAATCCGACGAGCGAGTGGGTAAGGTTGTCCAATGTCTATTGTCTGGAGAATCTATCAGCCAAGCATTGGGGCTTCAGGTGGCAACTGTGCGTAGCGCTCGGGATCGATTTTCTGCAACTCTGTCGCGGCGTCCCGCGCGGCCGAAGACGGCGGCTTAGGAAGTTGATCAGAATCTTTGGCTTTACGCGAAGCATCGACGATATTGAACAGCAGATCGGCGGCTTCTTTTTTCTTGCCCTGCTTGACATAGACTTTGGCCAGTCTCAAGTTGGCGCTTTCTGGCGTTACCGTTGAATCATTCGCCCGTGCGATTTCCTGGTAAAGCTGCGCTGCCTCATCGTACTTCCCGTCGCTCTCCTTAGCCTGTCCCAGCGCGAACTTAGCGAGTATCGCTACTTGCTTAACTGAGCTCTTTGTAAGTTCGGTTAACTCAGAAATAGCCTTCGGCCGATCTAACACGAGACGATTAGAGGCCGCAAAAAATTGAGCCTGGCTACGATAGGGATCACCATATTTAGCCGCAACCTTTTCGAACTCTGCGACAGCTCGTTGTGCGCGCTCCTGATCGGAGCCAAAACTCGTCGAGGTTCCAGGGCCAGAGGGGGAAACTGGAGTAGTGGCAATCGTAATTGCTCGACCCATGGCCTCGCGTGCTTCGTCGTTCTTCCGGTTATTCCATTTAACAAAGAAAACAACTAACAACCCGACGACAATCAGTCCGCCGAGCCCGTATAAAATCGTCTTACCTTTACCTTCTAGTGCATCGCCAAGCCGATCAAACAACCCCATGGTTGTGTCGCGAAAACGATCCTGTTGTAGTTGGCGAGCAACTTTCTTCTTATACTTTGCCACGTATTTTCCTCTCGCAAGTCGTCATAGTGAGCTACGTTCTTTTAGGTGTATGATAAAAGAAATTGTCACTCTAATGGCGCGTACGAAAAGTTGTCAAGCAGGTGCTCGGAACTGCATCTAACTGGCAGAAGTAGGGCGAACAGACCTCACCTTTGTGTGTAAAAACTGGATGAAGTTTATTTGGGAACAAATCTTTTCCGGACGGTGTCTAAACGAGCGCCTGTCCGGGAATGGGCAAAGGCAATTAGCTGCTCCGATTCCCGCCCCAGGGGGTGATCAGTGAGCTACGGAGAGCCATTAGCCCTCCGCGGGCAAATCGAGTTGGAGCAGGTCGCAGCTGCGACTGAAGTCGATTCGCGCGAAATTGCCGACCAAAAGTTCATTGACAGACTGAAGCGAGGCGAAGCAGCAGCCTTTGAGAAGCTGGTACACGAACGATCCGGTGAAATCTACGGACTCCTGTTCCGGTTGACTGAGAATCCGGAAGAGGCCAGAGACCTAACGCAAGAGACGTTTTTGAGAGCGTTTCAAAGCATTGCCCATTTCAGAGGAGAGTCTGATCTTCGGACCTGGATTTACCGAATAGCCATCAATCAGGCAAGAAATCGGTGGCGTTGGTGGCGTAGACGGAAACGCGAGGTGACCGTTTCTCTGGATGCAACTGATGACCAGCAACGCCAGTCATTGGTCGCGACTTTGAAGTGCGAAGCTGTTCTGACACCCGAACAGCACACCCTTGCGCAAGAACGGGAAGAGGCTTTGAGAGCTGCTCTGAAGAGTCTACGTAGGGTTTATAGAGAAGCCGTCGTATTGAGAGATATCGAGGGGTTCGCATACGAAGAGATAGCAACTGCACTCGATATCAGCATTGGAACAGTTAAGTCGCGCCTCGCGCGTGGACGACAGGAATTACGACGTAAGTTAGAAGGATCTTTGTAGCAATCCCTGATTGCCAGACTCTCGCGGGCAATCAATTTTGACAATCTGTTGGATAGCTGACCCGCCCCGGCTCACGAAACTCGGTGCCAAATGGGTCGAAGTGAAATAGCGGCGGGCAGAAG
>PSRF01000343.1 GCA_003175865.1 Blastocatellia bacterium | reverse complement strand
TTTTTTGTTTTGCTGGACGAATTCTGTGCTTTGAAATATGCCGAAGGTCGTAGCTGGAAATACTTGTTGCTGATGACTCTCAGCTCGTGCGCTACTGAGTCACGAAGCAGGAATCGTGGGGCCACTCGTGGCAATCCCCACAGTTATCTGGTGCAGCCCCGCAGCCCTGCGTTGGCGATCGACTATGAATGTCATTGTTGCTGTTTCGATCCCACTGGCCTCGTACGTAGTGCTCCGTACGGCCGTTTTCCATCAGCCCTCGGCGTCTTTTCAACCGTTGGCGGAAATTCTTTTGCGAGGCCCGGTCAGTGTTGCTAAGTACGTCTCGTGGACCATCTATCCCCCGGCGATGAGTATGGAGCGTTCGACGGAATTCATTGATTTGACGTTCCGCTCGGGGATCTATTTCGCGGCATGGCTGACGATCGTCGGCCTCGCAGCCGTCGCCATTTGGCTGCGGTGTTACGTACCTTTGTTCGCGGCCGGCCTCTTTGGCGCCGCCATCGCCCTCATGCCCTTCGCGCAAATTCTTCAGCTTTATCAATTGGTGGCCGAGCGTTATGCCTATACTGCTTCAGTCGGAATCGTTCTGGCGATCAGCGCCGTTCTCGCAGCAGTTGTATCAAAGTTCCGATTGCCGCGTTGGAGTGCAGTTGTCGTTCTCGCAGTTTGGATCGGGCTGTCTTTTATGCCGGTGCACGAACGCATACACGCATGGTCGTCCGAATCTGAGCTTTACCACACCTCGTTGATCGCATCGCCAAAGAGCGCGGTGCTTCATCTGAATCTCGGTGTCTTAAGCGATGCTGATGGCAATGTCAGATCCGCTGTTACGGCCATCGTATTTGCAGGCGCATATCAACCTGGCGAATCTCTATATGAATAGCGGCAGGCTCGACGACGCCGCGAGAGAATATAATCAGGTCCTGGTCTATGATCCTGGAAATCTCGGGGCTCAGTTGCGGTTGGGCCAGTTACTGGCGATGAAGGGCGATTACGATTCTGCTCTTTCGCAGTTGAAGCAATTGGTTAAGGAGCATCCCGACTCTTCAGAGGCCGAAACGGGTTTGGGAATCGTTCTCTATCAGAAAAAGGACCCAGCCGCGCGCGATCATTTCGAAAGAGCACTGCGACTGAAGCCGGACTCTGTGAACGCCGCCTACAACCTCGCCATTCTCGAAGAGGAGTCCAGGCATACCGATGCGGCGCGCAAACTTTATCAACAAGTGCTGAGGTATCATCCAGGGGACGTTGAGGCTACCCAAGCGTTAAACAGGCTTCGATGACAATTTCACCCAAAGGCAGAAATCCGATCGTGATTCCAGTTTCATCAAATGACATTCCTTTGCCGCCTCCAGTTCGTGACGCTTCGGCGTGGTATGGTTCGGATTTGGCCGGCAGGAATGATTGGATTGAGCACTTCTCAGAAACGGAGATTGCTGAGATTGAAAGAGCAGTCCGGCAATTCGCCCACTCTTTCACTCGACCACTCGCTGATTCGCCATCTCTTGACCTCACAGAACTGACAACGAATGTTTCACTTCCTAACCTCGCACCGCGTCTACAAGGGCTACTCGAAGAAGTCTTAAACGGTCGTGGCTTCGTACTGATGAAAGGACTTCCAATTGAACGCTGGTCCAAGAGAGAAGCCGCGATTGCATTTCTCATCATTGGAGTTCACCTGGGCAATCTGCGCATGCAAAACGCTGAGGGACACCTGCTTGGGCATGTCAAAGATCTGGGCCGTTCAAGTGATGATCCAAATACACGCATTTACCAGACGCGTGAACGTCAAACACACCACACTGACTCATGTGACGTTGTTGGTTTATTGTGTTTGAGAACTGCCAAGCGGGGCGGCTTGTCGAGTCTTGTCTCCTCCACTGCAATCTTCAATGAGATGCATCGGCGCAGGCCCGACTTACTCAGGATGTTACTTGAACCAATTGAAACGGATCGACGCGGTGAAGTTCCCGAAGGTAGCAAACCTTATTTCAACATTCCTGTCTTCAACTACCACGACGGATTAGTCTCTGCGATCTATCAGAGGCAATACATTGAGTCAGCACGACGCTTTACAGGTGTTGCACCGCTGAGCCCTCAACAGATCGAAGCGCTGGACCTGCTCGACGACCTGGCGAACGATCAGCAAATGAATCTGATGATGGAACTGGAACCAGGTGATATTCAGCTCGTTCACAACCACACGATACTGCACGATCGAACCGCGTTCGAAGATTACACTGACCCTGAACGTAAGCGTCATTTGTTGCGTCTGTGGGTTGCGCCGACTGGCGCGAGGCGTTTGCCTGAAGTTTACGCTGATCGATTTGGCTCGATTACGCCGGGAGATCGCGGAGGTGTGACGGTTTCAGGAGCGACGGGCGCGATAGTATTTGAATCCGATAAGCTTTAGAGCCTTTTGCATCGGACATGAGCAGTGAAAGCCTGAGTCGAGAAATCCGTAAGTGGGAACTTGTTGCTTTACTGGTCAATGTAACGGTAGGCGCAGGTATTCTTAAACTTCCATCAGACGTGCAAAGGTCGGTGGGGAATTACAGTCTCCTGGCATTCATCGTTTGCGCGTTGATCATCGGGTTAATTGCTCTTTGTTTTGCTGAAGTAGGCAGCCAGTTTAGTGGCACAGGTGGCCCATACCTCTACGCAAAAGAAACCTTTGGCGTAGCGCCTGCTTTTCTGGTTGGATGGTTGATGTGGCTGACCAGACTCGCTGGTTTCGCCACCCTCGTCCAGGTATTTGTTGCCTATCTCGGGTATTTCTGGCCCGCGGCTGAATCAGGACTGCCACGAACTGCAGTCATCACCACTCTCGTAGTAGTTCTCACAGTTATCAATCTCGTTGGGGTGAAGCAGTCAGCCAGAACGAGCGACGTTTTCACAGTCAGCAAACTTATTCCCCTGTTGCTTTTCATCATCGTGGGTTTGTTGTTTATTAACCCAGCGCGATTCACATTCACTTCAGCGCCAACCTTCGGATCGTTCACGTCTGCGGTATTTGTCCTGGTTTATGTGTTCTCCGGCTTTGAAGCAGTGCTCATCAACTCAGGTGAGGTACGACAACCGCAGCGCGCAATACCGTTTGCCCTGATTGTTGCGCTGAGTGGGGCAGTCGTACTGTTTCTGTTGATTCAAATTGTATGCATTGGTGTGTTACCGGATTTAGCAAACTCGCAGCGGCCTTTGGCGGACGCCAGCTACATCTTTCTAGGTACCGCGGGACCGGTAATCATCTCGTTGGGCGCGCTAATCTCAATCTTCGGAACACTCAATGTGATTATGCTCGCATGTACGCGTCTACCTTTTGCCATGGCGGCCCAGCATCAATTGCCAGCTCCACTTGCGCGGATTCACAACCGATTTCGCACACCTCACATATCCATTTTGACTTGTGCAGCGGCGGCATTGCTAATCGCATTACCCGGAACGTTTATCTATGCAGTGAAGATTACGGTCATCACGAGAGTGATAGTCTATGCGAGCACGTGTGCCGCACTACCGATTCTGCGGCGGCAAGCGCCAGTTGAGTCGTCCTTTAAAGTGTCGGCAGGAATACCAATCTCGATTGTTTGTGTAGCGCTATGTGTTTGGCTATTGCTGGGTAGTGATTGGCGTGAGGCGCGTGACGTGTCGATAGCTATCGTTGTCGGTTTAGTGGTCTATGGGCTGACGCGGATGACGTCGACTTCCAGATTTCGGCGACCCATGAAACCATCCGCGGATCAGGATACTTAGCGTTGTCTCTCTATCGCTTCAACTCAGAATTCCAATTCAGCATCATCGTGAAGCTCGACTTGATAAATAAAACTCACCCGACAAAGAGAAGCCCGACGACTTTCGACTCTCCCGCGCAGTACCATCGGCTCCAACAGGCTTAACTTCCGTGTTCGGGGATGGGAGTGGGTACTAGTACCATCCGACCGAAAGAAAGGTACCCAACACTAAACTTGAACCGAAGTGGTGCGCTTGCTATATCGGATTGCATTTAAGCTGCGCTAACTATTACTCGAAGTCGAACTATGAGTAGAGCTCGAGTTTGAAGTGTGCACGCAACTTCGCGTCGCGATCCGAAAATCTTTTTAGTGGTTTTGAGCTGTGATACTGGCTTTTATCGCGTACTGGTGAATAGAGGCGGCTGTTGCTTCAGCCCGGACCAGGTCATGCGCAGATCGATCTCCTATATACAGTTGAAGCAGTGGGTAGGTTCATTGACTTATCCAGCCGGAGTGCCGATCATTTCTGATCAGCTTTCCAGATCAAAAACAGGTATACGGATGACCGCCTCGCCTTCTGAGAAGCAGATAACGTCCATGCTACGCGCCTGGAGCAACGGAGAAAAGCATGCTTCAGACGAATTAATACGTGCTGTTTACGATGAGCTCCGACGGCAGGCACGCCGGCAGCTCCGTCGTGAGCGTCGAGCCCACACGCTAAACACTGCGGCGCTTATCAACGAAACCTATTTAAAGCTGGTCGAGCAGCGTTCGGTACGCTGGCAGGACCGCGGACATTTTTATGCTCTCGCCGCTGAACTGATGCGCCGCGTACTAGTGGACCATGCTCGGGCAAAACTCCGTCAAAAACGCGGAGGTCCGAATAAAGTCGAGCCTCTCGGCGATCTCCAAATTGCAATTGCTCCGATTGATCTTGATCTAATCGCGCTTGACGAGGCTCTGAACCGCTTGGGGGCCATAGACACCCAGCAGGTAAAGGTCGTGGAACTCCGCTACTTCGCCGGCCTGGAAATAGCTGAAACGGCTAAATTGCTAAACATCTCTCTGGCTACGGTCAAGCGGGAATGGGCCGCGGCCAAAGCCTGGCTAAAACATGAGATGACCAGGGAGAGCGGCAGATGAATAACTCCGCCTGGCAACAAGCAAAGAGGATCTTTGACGAAGCACGCAAGCTACCTTTCGCCGAGCGTACAATGTTCATTGAACGTTCCTGCTCAGGCGATGAAGAGCTGCGCACGCAGGTTGAAAAGCTTCTTGTCTCGTACGACAGCGACTTTCTTGAAGATAACGTTCTCGAAGCGGCCAACGCGCTGATCAGTCCCGTTTTGGCCCAGGGGCAGGTCATTGGAAAATATCGAACTCATGAATTGATCGGTTCTGGCGGAATGGGTCAGGTTTTTCGGGCCGAGGACATGGAGCTAAACAGGCCCGTCGCTTTTAAAGTGCTGCACAAAGACGTCGCTGAAGATAAAGAGCGCGTCCGTCGCTTTATCCAGGAAGCACGAGCGGCCTCAGCGCTTAATCACCCGAACATCCTTACCATCCACGAGATCGGTTCATTCGAAGGCTCGAGCTACATCGTTTCCGAGTATATCGATGGCGAGACTCTGCGCGAATGCATGCAACGCGGTCTAACCACCGCCGAGAGCATTGACATCACCTGCCAGATCGCAGCCGCACTCGAGGCCGCCCATTCTGCCGGCATTGTTCATCGAGACATCAAGCCAGAGAACGTAATGTTTCGGAAGGATGGTTTGGTAAAAGTCCTGGACTTCGGCCTCGCTAAACTGACCGAAGGTGATGATAGTCCCATGGATTCCAGTGCGCCCGTCTCACGGATCCATACAAGCCCAGGGCTTGTCATGGGGACAGTCGCTTATATGTCTCCCGAACAGGCCCGCGGGCTTTCGGTCGACGCAAGAAGCGATCTTTGGAGCCTCGGGGTGGTCCTATACGAAATGCTCACCGGCAAATCACCCTTCGAAGGCGAAACTGTAACCGAACTCATCGCGTCGATCCTGAAAACAGAAGACGCGCCACTACATTTCGCCACTCTGCCTGGTGAATTACACGCTATCTGTACGAAAGCTTTAGCCAAGGACAAAGAATTAAGATATCGATCCGCGCATGACCTCCTTAAAGATCTAAAAGGAGAGAAAAAGAAAATGGAATATGCGATCGAACCAATGCCTTATGTAAATTTTCCAGGGAAGAATGCCGAGCTAAAGACAAAACTCATCCGTCGGCGTCCAACCCTAAGTGCAGAATATATTGTCACAGGGATCAAGACACATAAGCATGCAACTCTCTTTGCTACTCTTGCCGCCACGCTGGTGATTGGTCTGTCGGTGTACAGGTATAACGGCGCGACTCCGAAGTTGGGTAATAAGGTGGTTTTACCCGTAATCACTTCTTCAACGACAGAAAAAGATCTGAAGATGTCTCGCCTCGCGACGTCTAGCAGGGTATTTGACATTGCCATTTCGCCGGATGGGAAATACGTTGCTTACGTCGGCGGGGAGACTCGAGACAAGAGCCCGATCCGATTGCGAGAGAGGGACACTGGCAACGAAGTTGAGCTCGTTCCGGCACCCAACGGCGGCCATCTGTACGAAATGTCTTTCACTCCCGATGGGAAATATCTCTATTACTGCAACGGGTCGCCAGGTGGGGCCGCGATATATCGTGTTCCCACGTCCGGAGGTGCCCCGCCCGCAAAAGTGGTAAGCGACTCTGACGGCGGCGCAAGTGTTTCGCCGGATGGTAGGGTTTTGTTCTTTGACCGCGAAGTAAGCGACGGAGGTAAGGGAAAGGATGCCGAGGATTTCCTGGTAGCCAATGCCGACGGTACCAACGAGCGAGTGATACTTCATACACCCTGGGACAAGCCAAGTTGGATGGAATGTGACGGCGTGCCGGCATGGTCGCCTGACGGCAAGAAAGTAGCTTGCGAGAGGAAATATAAGCAGAAAGACGAGGAGTACTACAGGCTCATTGCGATCAATATCAGCGACGGCTCAGAGGAATTGCTATCGGACAAGAAATGGTGGGACGTAATTGGGAGAGCCTGGCTGGCAAACGGCGATTTGGTGATCGTGGCAAAAGAATCCACCGCCGACCAGATGATCCCGTTTCAGTTATGGCTCATAAGTCCTGGTACTCCGCCCAAGCAAGTCACTAATGGGCTTGCCGGATTTCAAGGACTAACGGCTACGAGTAAGGGAGACGTACTCGCCTCGGTCCAATCAAATACCAATTTTGACCTTTGGCTGCTGCCGCAAAACGACGCGTCGAGGGCAAAACAAATTACTTCATCGGGCGAATTGTGGGCCGGGCTGGAGTGGATGCCCGATGGCCGGATCATATTCGCGTCGCGAGTAAGCGGAAACGTCGATCTCTGGACAATGAACCCGGACGGCACTGGTCGAAAACAGTTAACTTCGGGAGCCTCCAGAAATGCCTGGCCAGTCGCTTCACACGACGGCCGATATATCGTTTTTGGATCGAATAGGCTTAGCCGTTTTGACGATCACATATTTCGCATGGATGCGGACGGCAGAAATGTAAAGCAATTGACAAACGGCCTGAGAGAATGGTCGCCAAAGATCTCACCCGACAGCAAGTGGGTTTATTACATCCAGGTAGCAAATAACGCGCCGTTTACAATATGCAAAGTATCTATAGACGGAGGTCAACCTACCGTTCTCGCAACAGTTCCTGAAGGGAAAGGACGGACGGACGTTATTGATGTTGCACCCGACGGGCGGAGCATAGTGTTTGAGAAGAGCATTTGGGTCGAGGACCATCGAGAGCGAACGCTTTATATCATTCCGTCTACTGGTGGAAAACCGACCATCGTCATTAAACTGCCCCTGACGGCTGCAGAACCATTAACCACGTACTTTCGTTGGACGCCGGATGGCGAGTCGTTCGCGTTCAACGATTCTCGAGATGGTGGAGCGAACATCTGGACGATTCCGGCGAACGGTAAGGGCCAGGAGAAACCGTTGACGAATTTTGGTCGCGGGCCGGGTGCTTTTCGGTTTACGTGGTCGCCCGACGGCAAGCAGTTGCTGGTAACCAGAGTTACGCAGACAAGCGACGGCATTCTTATTAGCAACTCCGAGCGTTAAGACGGCAACATGAAGTGAATGCCCCAGGCCGCGGCACCAAATCGACATAGGTAGGCCGTCGCCAGCTTTCCCTGTCACACCACCGTGCATACGGGTCCGTACACGGCGGTTC
>PSRF01000309.1 GCA_003175865.1 Blastocatellia bacterium | reverse complement strand
CATCTTCCATCGTCACCAAGAGACCAAAGTCTGGAAAAGTCGTCTCCGATTTGATTTCTGCCTCGTTACGTCCCTTAACGTTCACTATCTCACCCAATTTCACATACTGGTTATCAGGTGAGACTGCCCACAAGATAAATCGTTGCCCCTTTGGTGCTTCTTTCAATTCATGAAAGCGCATCTTCACCTCGGTGGGACCGTTCTTGCGCGGCGTGATGAAAACGTTGGCGCGCGTCCCAGCCAGTGCACCACTAAAATCAACTTTGATTTTCGTATCGTCACCTGTCTTGTATGCGGGGATGTTCAGCATTGCCACGTGGTAAGCGGTTGCCGGCGTGCTTCCGGTAGTGGTTGCAGCCGCAACTTTTTCACCACGCGGACTGGTTAATGGAACAACCGCATAGCCTTGAGGCACAGCGCTCCTGAAGAATACCTGTGTGCTGGCATCGTAGGCGGCTAACGCAGGTTCTGGAGACGCAACTAGCATAAATTTTGTCAAAGGAGTTGTTGTCGCAATCGTACCCGCTCCGTTGGTGATGGTAACGGGTCCAAGTGCCGTGACCGCACCAGTGTCATCAATTGCATAAAGAGTTAAAGCCGTGACATCCGTGGGTACATTTGTCAGGTTCAATTTGATCCTGGTTCCGTCGTCATCTCTGAGAATAGTCGCGACACCTTTGACATTTGGATTAGCAATTGGCGTGAGATTTACAATCACTTCCTTCTTCGCTGGATATTCGATCACTGTGTAGGTGCCATCCGGATTCTGAACAGTTTTTGTAACGGTAGTGGTGGTTTGTTGTCCAAGAGCGAACACGGCAGTCGATAAACACAGCGCCGCTGCTGCCAGAACGCTCCACGCGTACTTCTTCATCTTTGTACCTCCCTCTGTAATTAATCGCGATTAGTTGTCGAAGCAGGGGGATGATGTCGGGTAGACGCTTCTGTGAATTCATTGAATGTTTTGGCAAGCGTTATGCCCAAGGGAGGACTACCGTAGGAGTGTATTAATCGCGAACCTTTCTGCTACTTTGAACGAAGAATTTGCGTGTGGTTCGAAAGTGAACTAAAGGCGGTCGGATATCGGGCGACGTGGAACGATACACGTATGTATCAAACTATCGTTTGTCCGTTGTCAGTTGTTCGTTGTCCGTTGTTAGTCGATCCTCCCAAACGGGCGCCATCTCTTATCGACTTATCCACCCACTAACAACTGAAAACGGACAGACAAACGTAGTTTAGTAATGATGTAACTCCATGATCGCTCTCGCGACGTCTGAAGGCTGAGGCAGGATCGCATCTTCCAGAGTCGGCGCATAACCAACGAACGTGTCGAGCGCACACACGCGGCGGACGGGAGCGTCGAGGTATTCAAAAAGTTCGTCACTAATTCGCGCCGCCAGTTCGGCGCCATAACCAAACGACAGCGGATCTTCATGTACGACGATCACACGATTTGTCTTCCTAACACTCTCGCTGATCGCATTCCAGTCGTATGGCACCAAGCTGCGCAGGTCAATGACCTCAACACTGATGCCTTCCTGCTGCATCTGCTTGGCAGCGACAATCGAACGTTGTACGAGCGCACCGTAAGTAATGATGGTGACATCCGTGCCTGGTCGAACTGTCTTTGCTTTGCCGAACGGAATCATGAAGTTGTCTGGGGGATACTGCGACTTGTTGTACGCCTGTCGATAGAGATGTTTATGCTCTAGAAACAGCACTGGGTCGTCACATCTTATTGAGGTGCGCAAGAGACCGTTCGCATCAAGTGCGTTCGATGGATAGATGACACGCAGGCCGGGGATTTGTGTAAACGTCGAGACACCCGACTGTGAGTGATAAACGGCGCCCCCTTTGAGATAACCACCAACCGGCACGCGAATCACCACCGGAGCTTTCCACTCGTTGCCTGAACGCCAACGCAACAAGGCGAGTTCGTTCCGGATCTGATGCATTGCTGGCCAAATGTAGTCGAAGAACTGAATCTCGACGACAGGCTTCAACCCACGAGTCGCCATTCCTATTGCCCTACCAACGATGTTCGCTTCGGCCAACGGTGAGTTGAACACGCGAGCGCTGCCGAATTTCCGTTGCAGGTTAGCAGTAACTTTGAACACACCGCCTTTCCCTTTAACACTGTTCAAGTATTGCTCTCGCGAGCAATCAGCGACATCTTCGCCAAAGACGATGATGCGGGAATCTCGAGCCATTTCTGTGTGCAGACAGCGATTGATCAAATCGACCATCGTGCCGGTGTTACCAGCGAGGCTCGCATTCTGTTCAGTGTCAAACTCCTTGGAAGTGGGATCGACGGTCGGGGAGAACACGTATTTCGTCGCAGTGTCTCCTTTAGGCATAGAGCTGTGGAGCGCACGGTCAGCCGCTTCCGCGACTTCACGATCAACTGTGTCTTTGATTTCCTGGAGCCCGTTCTGATCGATTATCTTCAGATCAATCAACCACGCGCCAAACCTTTTCACCGGATCGCGTTCGGCGTCGCTCTGACGTTCCTCATCGGGTCTATACAGCTTCTCGTCATCAGACAACGAGTGCGAATAAGGGCGAATTACTTTCGCGTGCACGAACGCTGGTCCTTTGCGAGCGCGGCAGTAATCAACCGCTCGCCGCATTGTTTCAAGTGATTCAATTGGGTCGGTTCCATCACAACGCTGCACATACAACGACGGGAAGTTTTCAATTAACTTTGATGCATTTCCGCCAGCAGTTTGCACCTCAACAGGAACACTAATCGCGTATCCATTATCTTCGAGCAAAAACACAACGGGCAGCTTTAGATTTGAAGCAGTGTTCAGCGCTTCCCAGAATTCGCCCTCGCTGGTTGTGCCATCACCAAGCGAGACGTATGTCACTTCATCGTGGTGAAATCCATGGACGCGCTTTTGTAAGTCATGGATCAGACTGACGCGATATTCCGCTTCCGCACATCCGACTGCCTGCAGCAATTGCGTACCCGTAGGGGAAGACTGCGAAACGATGTTCAGTCGCCGGTGTCCCCAGTGAGAAGGCATTTGACGACCATGTGAGTTTGGATCGTCCTCCGCACCCACAGCGGCGAGGAGTTGCTCGTAAGCGGTCATTCCCAATTGTAAGCAAAGCGCGCGATCGCGATAGTACGGATAGAACCAATCGTATCCAGGCTTCAATACAATGCCGGCTGCAGTCAGGATGGCTTCATGTCCGGCGCCGCTGATTTGGAAATAGATCTTGTTCTGACCCTTGAGTTGAATTTCTCTATCGTCGAGACGTCGCGACAAGTACATCGTGCGATACATCTCGAGCAAGACTTTGCGATCGGGAAGAGACCGTCCGTTGTCGGAAACAGTTGGTCGTAGCGGTTTAGGTTGAGACTCTGTTCGAACTGGAGCCGGCTTTGCTCCGGTCGCTTGAGTCAACTCCGTTTGCGGTGTCTCGACGACAGTCTCAGCAGATTCTGTCTTTCTCACCAACTTCAGAACTTTTGTTTCATTCATAATTGCTAACCAGGGTCATGCGATACTCTTCGGCCATTCCTGGATGTCCGTGTCGCTGAGCTGTTTCGATGCCACGTTGATAAGCATCGCGCGCTTTGTCTCGCTGACCAGTTCGCTCGTAAGCGCCAGCTAACATGCCAAACGCATTTCCCTCATCATCAGAATTTTCAAGATAGCGACCGAGTACCTCGATGAGTTCGTTCTCCAGACCTGCCTTCTCATACTCCTTCGCAAGACCGAACAGAACACTCGTGTTGTTGGGATCATTGGCCAACATCTGTTTAAAAATCTCAATACGCGAGACGCTCATACTCTGATCACTTGCCCCCTATCAATAACTTAGCGATGGTTTGCAACTGCATGTTCGACGTTCCTTCGTAGATCGCACCAATCTTGGAATCACGCCAGTACTTCTCCACAGGATAGTCTTTGACGTATCCATAACCACCATAGAGGTCGATTGCCTTTGAGGTTACTCTTTCAGCTACTCGGGATGAATAAAGTTTGGCCATCGCGGCCTCTTTGACGAAGTTAAGACCTGCATCCTTCATTCGCGCAGCGTTGTAAACAAGTAGCCGTGCGGCTTCCAACTCGGTTGCCATTTCAGCTAGTTGAAACTGGACGCCCTGGAACTGATTGATCGGCTTCCCGAATTGTTGTCGCTCACCTGTGTAGGAGATGGCACATTCGAGTGCGCCGGCGGCAATACCTATCATTTGTGCGCCAATCCCAATGCGACCTTCGTTTAATGTTTCGATCGAAATCTTGTAACCCTTGCCGACCTCGCCAAGAACATTTTCTTTCGGCACGCGACAGTCTTCGAGAATCAACTCGACTGTCGATGAAGCACGAATTCCAAGTTTGTTTTCTTTTTTGCCGACTGAGAAACCTGGAAAGCTCTTCTCGACCACAAATGCTGTGATGCCCCGATAGCCAGCCTCCGGCTTTATGTTCGCGAAGAGCACAAATATTTCAGCTTCGATTCCGTTTGTGATCCAGAGTTTCCGACCATTAATCAGATAGTGGTCACCTTTATCAACAACGCGCGTTTGCAGCGCAAACGCGTCGGAACCCGAACTCGGTTCACTGAGCGCATACGCCCCGACATGGTCCACGGCAAGTCTGGTTAGATACTTCTGCTTTTGTTCTTCACTTCCCCAGCGATTGAGTGCGTTGTTAACAAGTGTGTTTTGGACGTCAACGAGTACGCCGACTGAGGCATCAACTCGAGAGAGTTCTTCTACCGCCAGGATCGCGTTGAAAAAACTGGTGCCTGCACCACCGTACTGTTCAGGTGTTTCGATCCCCATCAGACCCAGCTGAAAGCACTGCTGAATGATGGCGGGATCCATTTTAGCGACTTCATCCATGTGTTCGACGCGTGGCCTTAGTTCACCTTCGGCAAACTCGCGCACACTCGATCGAAACATCTGTTCATCTTCAGAAAGCTTTGTTAGGGGTAAATTTGAAATCGATTCCATAGCTATTTGCGATTGGCTCATATCTTATAAATTCGGCTAAGAAGTGGAGTTGAACGATGCATCATAATCAAGGCAAATCTAAAAAGGCAAAAGCAGGATTCGGGCGGTTGCCGCTACCCAAATCGGCCTGGCAGAGCGGTCCCCTCATACGCTGAAGGTATTCGCTAATCTCAGCCCCAGCGTTTCTACCCTGGGAAAGGAGAATGACCCGTTCTTAATTTTCACCGAAGGTGTTGTCCAACGCCATCGGGTAGCGATTACAAAGCCTCTGCGTCCCACACCGGGGGTAGAAGTCCATGGGCTGAAATTAGCGAACGCCTTCGGCGTATCACATCTCTAGAAAACGAGAACCATGCGGCGACTTTAACGTTGCGGCAAGCGATAGGCACGGGCATTGCCCTCAGATCAGACCGTTATGCTAACGTAGCGCGATGCAAACTGAAGACTCACAAGTTCGCGTCAGCGAGACAAAGTCCAGCAGTCGGAGATTTGCGCCACTCGGTATTATTTTCGGCCTCCTCGGACTTCTTCTTTTTGCTTACTTAGTCAGAAAAGCTGGCCTCGACGAAATCATTTCCGGCATCCGGCGACTCGGCGCTGGGTTTCTGCTCATCATTGTCATCTCAAGTGTTCGACACTCCGTTCGCTCACTTGCCTGGATCAAATGCGTCGAAGCCCCACACAAACTTCGGTTCCGTGATGCATTCGCGGCACGGCTCATGGGTGACGCGCTTGGCAGCATTATTCCACTGGCGAGTATCGCTGTAAGTGAACCGTCGAAGGCTGTCTTTGTACGCGATCGGCTGCCATTGATTGTCGGACTCTCTGCACTAGCAGTTGAAAACATCTTTTACAGTTTGTCGGTTGCACTTTTTATTTTTTCTGGAACCGCAACTCTTTTGCTGAGTTTCTCAGTACCAAAAGCGTTGAGGTACGCGAGCATCGGAGCACTCGTTGCAACGTTGGTGGTAGCACCGTTGATCTATTTCTTCATCCGCAAACAATGGGACTTCCTGAGCGGTGGCTTGAAAATTCTTGGCAATCGCAATATCGCTCGCGGATGGACCAAGAAGATGATGCCTCGAGCACAGTTGCTCGAAGATCGCATCTATGGTTTTTACCGACGAAACCAGCAAAGTTTCATCGCGATCTTTGCACTCGAGATCATGTTCCATCTTGCGGGTATTGTGGAGATCTACGCCACGCTCAGTTATATCAGCCCTGTAGCACCGACTCTGCTTACGGCCTTCATTTTGGAATCTGTCAATCGCATCATCAACGTTGCGTTCAAGTTTGTACCGCTAAGAACCGGAGTAGACGAGGCAGGAACGGGAATGCTTTCGAAAGTGCTTGGATTCACGACAGCCATTGGAGTCACGTTAGCGATCGTACGCAAAGCACGCGACCTATTTTGGGCTGCGATTGGAGTTGCTCTACTGGTTAAGAAAGGATTCTCCCTGAGGACACCGGCTGAGGGTTAGTTTTTTGGTCAGTTCTCCGTTATCAGTGGTTAGGCCATTGTGCCGATAGTTGAGAGTCACTCAAAACTGGCGAGTGACAATGATCAACTGACAACTGACAACAGACAAAATCACTCATAGGCTAATGCATTCACCGGATCTAGGTTCGAGGCGCGCATTGCCGGATATAACGCGCCAATCACGCCGCCAAGCAATCCGATGACAGCTGCTGTAACGGCCCAGGTCCAGCTGAATTCGAACATCAATCCGTAGATGCGATGAATGAAGAAACCAACGATAACTGATGCGACAAATCCAGCCACAAGACCAATCACGCTGATAAGTATTGCTTCTTTCTCGATGATCCCAATGATGTAGCCACGCGATGCGCCCATCGCCTTGAGAATTCCAATTTCGCGCGTTCGTTCGGTGATGGTGGTGTACATCGCAAGCATTACAACTAGCGCACTCACTACTGCTGCAAGTCCGACAAGCACACGCAGAAAAACGCCGAGATATGGAACACTCTTTTCAAGTCCGGTGAAGACTTCGCTCGTTGGCTGAACTGTATTGCCAG
>PSRF01000040.1 GCA_003175865.1 Blastocatellia bacterium | reverse complement strand
CCCTATGATCTGGATCGAGCTCCTAATTCTCCTCACTTGCATCGTGATCGGTGCGCGGCTTGGTGGAATCGCCCTCGGTACAGTTGCCGGAATTGGTCTCTTTGTATTCGTTTTTCTGTTTGGCCTCCCACCTGGTGGTCCACCGCAATCAGTCCTCGGAATGATCATCGCTGTGATTACTGCGCTAGCCACAATGCAGGCCGCCGGCGGACTCGACTATCTCGTCTCCATCGCTGAAAAGGTGATGCGCAAGAGACCGCAATACATCACTTTCGTCGCTCCTGTTGTGACTTACTTACTCGTAATGGCGTCGGGCACAACTCACGTGATCTATGCAGTGCTACCCGTCATTGCTGAAGTTTCAAGAACGGGAAAGGTCAGACCCGAACGACCACTTTCGATTAGTGTAATCGCAGGGTTTCAAGGTGTAGTGGCGTCTCCGATCTCTGCTGCAACAGTTGCAATGCTCGGATTCATCCTGGCGGAGGGAGTTTCATTGCCACGCATGTTAGCGATCACTGTTCCTTCGACCCTTCTTGGCGTCGTAATTGGATCGCTCGCAGTTGCCTGGCGAGGAAAATCGCTGGAAGAGGATGCGGAGTATCAAAGAAGACTGGCGAGCGGCCAACTCAAAGCTGCCGCAGCCTCCACTGTGCTTGAAGGCAAGGACTTATTTCGAGCACGAGGTTCGATGTTGTTTTTCTTGCTTGGGATTACTTTCGTAGTGCTAATTGGAATCTTCCCAACTTTGTTGCCGGAATATCAGGTAGTCGGCAAAGGTGTTTCGGAGACAGATCAAGTAAGCATGGGTATGGCAATAATGATCGTAATGATCGCGATCGCCGGACTCATCATGATCCTTTTTAAGGCGTCTCCCGAAGCTGCTCTCAAGGGAACGATTATGCGGAGTGGTATCACCGCAATCATCTGCATTCTCGGGATTTCGTGGTTGGGCTCTTCGTTCTTTGAGGGGAATCGAAACACGATTGTCGGCGGCATCTCTCATCTTCTCGAAGCATATCCATGGACATTTGCAATTGGAATGTTTGTGTTGTCGACAATGTTGTTCAGTCAGGCAGCCACGGTTGCAATACTTCTTCCGGTCGGCGTTGCCCTCAAACTTTCACCGTTAATGCTTGTCGCTTTGTATCCTGCGGCTAATGGAATCTTCTTTTTGCCGACTTACGGGACTCTGCTCGCGGCGGTCTCTTTTGATCAAACAGGGACGACGAAAATCGGAAGGTACCTGCTTAACCACAGTTTCATGCTACCGGGTCTCGTGACGGTAGTATCAACTATAGTCATTGCGTTGCTACTGAGTCGGCTTATGAGTTGATTGCCCGCTCGTTTGAAGGGATCACAAGATGCAAACATCTGGACTGCTTGATCCATTTCCACTTTGGACACTCCTGCCAATCACAATTGCCATCGCGCTCATCTCTGTAGACGCAGGATTCCGTATCGGGCGTTATCGAAGGAAACGTACAGCCGATGAACCCGAAGCGCCTCCGGCCGGTATGGTTGGTGCTACCCTCGGTTTACTCGCATTCATGCTGGCTTTCACATTCGGTCTCGCAGGCTCTCGTTTCGAAACGCGCAGACAGCTTGTGCTCTCGGAGTCAAACGCGATCAGGACGGCATACTTGCGCGCCGAGCTGTTGGCTGAACCAACACGTACCAATGAGCGAACAATGTTACGCGAGTACGTAGAGACACGTCTGGTGGGTACTCAACCCGATAAAATTGCAGAGTCGATTGCAAAGTCTGAAGACCTTCACAAGCGCATGTGGTCGGAAGCCGCCACGTTGGTTGAAAAAGAGAAGACGGCAATCACCTCACTTTTCGTTCAGTCACTCAATCAGATAATCGAGCTTCATGAACAACGAATAGTCGCCGGCTTGAGAAGTCGCATTCCGTCTGCAATTTGGATCGGTTTGTATTCACTCCTGATCCTGGCAATGATGGCAGTCGGATATCAGGAGGCCATGGCAAGTAAGCGACGCTCCCTGGCAGTACTGATGTTGGTGATTGGGTTCTCAACAGTAATGGTTTTGATAGCCGACTTGGATCGACCCGGGCAGGGATTTCTGCAGGTAAGCCAGGAGTCGATGAGTGATGTGAGGAAATCGATGGACTGATTGACGATTGCTGATTGCTAAGTGCTGATTGCGTCCAAAGACCAAAGTCCAAAGTCCACCAAATCAGCAATCAGCAATCGACAATCCGCAATCCCCCCGACTGTCACTTCTGACAGGTATATTGGACCTCCTCACTCACTAATATTCCTTAAAGGTATGTCTGACATTCAATCCAACATCTCCGCAGACGAGGCTCTGCAGCGGTTGAGAGAAGGGAATGAGCGCTTCCTGCATGGCGAGATCCGACTCGCTGGACAAGTTCGCGAACAGCTGAAGGGTCTCGAACATAGTCAACAGCCATTCGCCACGATCCTCGGATGCAGCGACTCGCGTGTGCCGCCAGAAGTGATATTCGATTGCGGAATAGGCGAGTTGTTTGTGATCCGTGTCGCAGGGAATGTCTTTTCAAATGAGATCGCAGCGAGTCTTCAATATGCCGGTGCGCATTTGCATACACACCTCTTCGTTGTCCTCGGACATCAAAATTGCGGTGCAGTAAAGGCTGCACTCACGAATCGCGATCAAGGCGAAGTGCATCGCTCCCGAATCCAACTATTGGTTAACAGCATTTTGCCAGGACTCCCACCTTTTGATCCGGGTCTTTCTCCTGAAGAACGTACAACTCAAGCAATCGAAAGTAACATTCGCTGGACTGTGCAACAGATCTTAGACACCCCGGAAGCACAACTCCGTCTTAAGGAAGGAAAGGTCCGAATCGTCGGGGCGCTTG
Organism: Blastocatellia bacterium; assembly: GCA_003175865.1. GTDB lineage: Bacteria > Acidobacteriota > Blastocatellia > Pyrinomonadales > Pyrinomonadaceae > PSRF01. The sequence continues at coordinate 13,897 of PSRF01000040.1, read as the reverse complement.
TCGAGATCAAAACTGGGCACGTGAAGTTTTTTGACTAAGTGACTCAATGACGGCTGCTGCGTGGACAACACTGGCGCTCTTGATTGGCATGTTTCTGTTCCTGGTGTGGAACAAATTCCCAATCTGGCTGGTGTTCATCACCACAATCACCGTTGCGATGACACTCAAACTCGCGCCGGCTGCTGCATTGCTTAAGGGTTACAGTAATACGGGTGTGATCACTGTTGCCGCGCTTTATCCGGTTGCGGCAGGAATGTACTCGACCGGTGCCATCTCACTTCTCTCCGAACGATTAATCGGATTACCTAAATCGATCATCACAGCTCAGTTGAAGATCTACGTCCCTGTCTCACTCGCAAGCGCATTTCTCTATAACACGCCGTTAGTAGCGATGATGATTCCTGCGGTGCGAGATGTCACACGCCGCACCGGCTTAAATGGTTCGAAGCTATTCATGGGGTTGAGCTTTGTAACTTTGCTGGGCGGCACGATCACGCTCCTCGGCACATCGGTGAATCTGATTATTGCCGGACTGACGAATGACGCAGTTGCAAGCGGGGCACTAGCTCCTATCAAAACTATCACTCTTTTTGATCCCTTGTGGATTGGTCTGCCGGCAACGCTTACCGGTGTTGTCTTCATGATCCTGATCGGTTCCCGTCTATTACCTGATCGCTCCAAAACTCGAACTGGAGTCGGGACTAGAACCTATCGTGCGGAGTTTCGAATTCAATCCGGTTCGAGACTCGTTGGCTCAACCTTGGACCAGGCAGGCTTTACCAATCCAACGCACTTCACATTGGTCTCCTTCTCAAGGAATGGTTCTTCGATCGAGCCCAAAGCGGATATTAAGCTTAAGGCGGATGACCGTCTAACATTCGTAACTCCGGCTGATTCGTTGCCCGGCTTATGGACCACAATTGGGTTGGTTCCCGCGTACGCCACGAGCATGAATAGCGCGCGGCACGAACATCAACTCGTTGAGGTTGTGTTATCAGCGCGATCGCCAGCCATTGGTCATCGCGTCGGTGATTTACCCCTGCCAGACAGTCCGTATGAGTTGATGCTGGTTGGTGTGTCTCGTTATGGCGAAGCGCCGCACGAACCAATGAAAGAGTTCAGATTGGAAGCGGGTGATGCCGGAGTTGTCGAAGTTAATGACGCATTCTTCTACGAAAACCGACGCGAAAAGGACTTCATTATGAGTAAAAGACTGGAGGGCTTTCGCGTTCAGCGAATCGATCGCGCAGTGATCGCGTTACTAATCACAATCGTCATGGTTGTGCTCGCCGCGACGCGTATGACAAGCATGCTCAACGCTGCATTGTTGGCTTCGTTGACGATGCTCTTAACCGGCTGTTTGACGGTCGATCGTTTGTGGCGGAGCGTCGACTGGCAAACGATTGTAGTGATTGGTGCGGCCGTTGGTTTGGAATCAGCTGTGACCGGAAGCGGCCTGGCTAAATACATCGCTGACATCTTCGCCTCAATCGGAGGTGGCAGTCCCCGGATGGCTTTGGCGGCGGTTTACCTGGGAACAGTTGTTCTAACAAATGTTATTTCAAACGTTGCCGCAGGCGTGCTCATGTTTTCAGTGGCCGTGTCATTGGCCAATGGACTTGGAGTTAGCTTTTTTCCATTTGCAATGGTCCTGATGAGTGGCGCTTCAACCGCATTCATCAATCCCGCAGGCTTCCAAACGAACCTTATGGTCCAGGAGCCCGGCGGATACATCTTCTCCGATTATGCGCGAGTTGGAATTCCATTGACGGCGGTTGTGGGACTCGTCGTCCTCCTGCTGGCGCCAATCATGTATGGCCTTTGAGTAAAGGATGGTTCTTATGTCTACGACAGCCGCCAAGGAAGTGACTGAGCTTGAGCATGGGGGATCCTCTTCGCCGATTGGTAACTTTTTGCGCCGGCCGATGAACTGGTTATTGCTCTTCATTCCACTCACCGTGGCATTGGAGCACATCGGACACGTGTCAGCTCCAGTGCTTTTCTTCATGGCGGCGTTAGCCATCGTTCCAATCGCAGCACAGATTGTGATGGCGACTGAACAAATTTCCACGCGAACTGGCGACGCGATTGGTGGCTTGCTGAATGCGACATTTGGCAATGCACCTGAATTAATAATCGCGCTTGTGGCTTTGAAAGCAGGTTATTTGGAAATGGTGCGCGCATCGCTAGTTGGTGCAATTCTCGCGAACTTGTTGTTGGCGCTTGGAGTCAGCTTCTTCGCCGGGGGCTTGCGTTTTCACGTTCAACGGTTCAATCCGATCGCTGCACGAACTTACAGCACAATGATGTTTCTGGCTGCTGTTAGCATGACAGTGCCAAGCGCGTTCAGTCGTGTTTTCGCGCCACACGAGGTTATTCGTGCAGAAGCGCAGCTCAATCTCGGCATAGCCGTTCTGCTGCTCATCGCATATGGACTGTACATTCTGTATTCACTGAGAACTCATTCGAGTTTGTTCAAGAGCTTGGAATCCGAAGGCGAAGAGGAGCTTCACGAGGAACACTGGAGTGTGGGCCGTGCGGTGATCACATTATTAGCTGCTTCCGTATTTGCCGCATGGATGAGCGAGATCTTGGTTGGAGCAGCCGAGGAGACTGGTAAAGCACTAGGAATGTCGCAGGTGTTTATTGGCATTGTGTTCGTTGCGATTGTGGGTGGCGCCGCAGAAAGCGGATCAGCAATCGCGATGGCACGAAAGAACAAGATGGACCTTTCTGTCGGAATCGCACTCGGAAGTTCTATTCAGATCGCATTGTTTGTCGCGCCTATACTGGTGCTGTCGAGTTACTTCATTGCACCACAACCACTCGAGCTGGCATTCAATCGAGCGGAAATGGGTTCTTTGTTTGTTGGAGTGATGATCGGGTCGATGGTTTGCGGTGACGGAGAAGGAAACTGGTACAAGGGCGTACAACTAATTACGGTCTACGCAATCATCGCGCTGATGTTCTACTTAGTACCTGTGCTTGGTTCATAGCAACACCACTTGATTCAAATGTTTCGCTCAGGAATCTTTCTGGTTTAGATGCACGGCTCTCAAGTTCCTGTCATGTAACGCCGACCGGAGCCAGAACATTGGAAAAATTCAGGGTGTCCACGGTCTTGTGAACCGAGTGTTGGGCCAATGACTTTTCGAATTAAGAAAGAGGGTTCCTGTCATTTCTGACAGTATTCAATCCCCCAGCAATCAATAGAATCGTTAGCTGACTGTGACTCTTTTTGCGCGAACGGTCTGTTTTGTTGGCTAACGCTAATAAAACCGCGGCCCCAGGAGAACTTCTATGAGTGCACCTAAATCTCTGGTCAACGAACTAAGCGCTTATGGCATTGCTCGGTCAACTGTTCAAGGGACACCGCTCAACGAGGAGGAAGCGCGTAAGACTCACGCCTTTTGGCGAGCTTGTAACTATCTGGCTTTGGGAATGATTTACTTGCAAGACAATCCACTCTTGCATGAGCCACTCCAGCCCGACCACATCAAAAACAGAATGCTGGGCCATTGGGGCGCGAGCCCAGCTCTCTCGTTTGTCTACACACATTTAAATCGTGTCATCAAGTCATTCGATCTCGACATGATTTTCATGGCTGGACCAGGTCATGGCGCACCTGGCGTCCTTGGACCTGTTTACCTCGAGGGGGCCTATTCTGAAATCTACCCCGAAAAGAGCCAGGACGAAGAAGGTCTATTGCACTTCTTCAAGGAGTTTTCTTTTCCGGGTGGCATTGGCAGTCACTGCACTCCGGAAACTCCCGGTTCAATTCATGAAGGAGGAGAACTCGGGTACGTTTTGTCTCATGCTTGTGGCGCAGCTTTTGACAATCCAGATTTGATCGTTGCAGCAGTAGTCGGCGACGGCGAGTCAGAGACTGGACCGCTGGCGACCTCATGGCACATCAATAAGTTTCTAAGTCCAGTTCGAGACGGCGCCGTCCTCCCGATCCTCAATCTCAACGGTTACAAGATCAACAATCCAACAATACTAGCTCGCATTAGTCATCAAGAACTCGAGGACCTTTTCAAAGGCTACGGTTATACACCTCTGTTTGTGGAGGGGTCTGACGCAACGTCGATGCACCAGGCGATGGCTGCGACACTTGATCATGCAATTGAAAGCATTCGCACGATTCAAAAGGACGCGCGAAGTTCAGGCAATGCGACGCGTGCGCACTGGCCCATGATCGTTCTGCGTTCACCAAAGGGGTGGACTGCCCCATCGGAAGTTGATGGCAAGAAGGTCGAGGGATTATGGCGTTCGCATCAGGTGCCGCTTGCTGGCGTCAAGAACAACCCTGAGCATCTGAAACTGCTCGAGCAATGGATGCGCGGCTACAAGCCAGAAGAACTGTTCGACGAAGATGGAAAGTTGATTGGCGAATTACGAGAGTTGACGCCCACTGGTGATCGACGCATGGGAGCAAATCCACACGCGAATGGAGGAAAACTCAAGAAGCATCTACGGTTACCTGATTTCAGAGACTATGGACTCAAGTTTGACAAACCCGCTCAGATTGAAGCGGCGAACACAAAACCTTTGGGGATGTTTCTCCGCGATGTGATGCGCATAAACAAAGACTCATTCCGCGTCTTTGGACCAGATGAAAACACCTCCAACAAACTCGACGCGATTTACGAAGTCACTAAGAAACTGTGGCTCGCTGAATATTTTCCGGAAGATAGTGATGGTGGTGAGTTAGCACCTGATGGACGCGTTGTCGAAATGCTTAGCGAGCACACGTTGGAAGGAATGCTTGAAGGCTATTTGCTAACCGGCCGTCACGGTTTTCTGTCGACTTATGAAGCATTCGCACATGTCATTGACTCGATGTTCAATCAACACGCCAAGTGGTTGTCGATTTGTAACTCATTACCCTGGCGACAAAACATTGCTTCGTTGAATCTACTCATCACTTCAACAGTCTGGCGACAGGACCACAACGGATTTACGCATCAAGATCCGGGTTTTCTGGATGTAGTTGTTAACAAGCGTGCTGAAGTCACACGCATCTACCTGCCACCTGACGTGAATAGTCTCTTGTCGGTCGCCGATCATTGTCTGCGCAGCGAGAACTACATCAACGTGATCGTTAGCGATAAGCAGATGCATCTGCAGTATTTGGATATGGATGCCGCAATCACTCATTGCACAAAGGGCATTAGCATCTGGACGCAGGCGAGCAACGATCAGGGACAGGAACCGGACGCTGTGATGGCGAGTGCCGGCGATATCCCGACTAAAGAAGCGTTGGCGGCGACGGCCATGCTGCGGGAAGAGTTCCCGGACTTGAAACTAAGGTTTATTAATGTTGTTGACCTGTTCAAGTTGCAGTCTGATCGCGAACATCCTCATGGTTTGAGCAATCGCGACTTTGACAGTCTATTCACTAACAACAAGCCAGTAATTTTCAACTTTCACGGTTACCCCTGGTTGATTCATCGCCTCACCTACAACAGGAGCAACCATGAAAACATGCACGTACGTGGTTATAAGGAACGAGGCAACATCAACACTCCATTGGAGCTGGCCATTGAAAATGAGATTGATCGTTTCACGCTTGCCATTGATGTGATCGATCGAGTGCCCAAGCTACAGGCAATAGGTGCACACGCGAAGGAGAAATTCAGGAATGAGCAGATCGCGTGTCGACAATATGCACATGAGTTTGGGATCGACAGGCCGGACGTACTTGAGTGGCGCTGGCCATTGTAGCGGATTTTCGATTTTGGAGTGCGGCGGCCTGGCGCCGCTTTGTTATAACGACAAGGTCGGTAAATTAGTGAAGTTTCTATAACAAAGCGACGCCGGGCCGTCGCACTCCAAGGAGGCATCGTATTTCCCTGAGGAGTCGAGATGAAGATTAGATTTCTGGGCGCGGCTGGTGATGTAACAGGATCCGCCTATCACGTAATGACCGACAAAGCCAGCATCCTGGTTGACTGTGGCTTCTTTCAAGGTCGCAAAGAAGAGAGTGAAAAGAACCGGCGCAAGTCCCAAATCGAAGGCGGCATATTGGACGGAGTGGTACTCACCCATGGACATTTGGATCATATCGGTCGGTTACCCTTGCTCACCAAGTACGGATACAAAGGACCGATTTACGCAACGAAGCCAACACTTGAGCTGGCAACCATGGTTCTCAAAGATTCGCTGGGGTTGCAAAAGCAGGATCTAAAACGTCAGAACCAAAAACGAGCGCGGCAAAAACTTCCACCGCTCGAACCGTTATTCGAAGAAACAGACGTTCGTAAACTGGGCCCACTTGTAAGTCCGGTCAAGTACAAACAACGCTTTCAAGTTGCGCCCGGGATCGAGGCGCGCCTTGTTGATGCTGGGCATGTAATTGGCTCGTCGAGCGTAGAGCTGACCGTCAGCGAAAATGGTGACAGAAAAGTCATTGTGTTCTCGGGTGATCTGGGTCCACGCGGAGCTCCCTTGCTGAACGATCCGGAACCGTTCCAAAAGGCAGATGTTGTAATCATGGAATCGACGTACGGAGATCGAAATCATCGTTCATTGCATGAAACCGCAGTTGAGGGAAGAAAGATCATTGCCCAGGCGATTAGAGATAAAGCGAAAGTGCTGGTACCGGTTTTTGCAATTGGCAGGACCCAGTTGCTCCTCTATTTGCTGGCTGGAGCATTTAAGCGAAAGACTCTTCCTCAAATTCCAATCTATATCGACAGTCCGATGGCGATCGAGGCTACCAATATTTACAGGAGAAACAACGAATTGTTCGATGCCGAAGCATTGGACATGGTCGGGTCTGGTGAATTGAAACGTCAACTGGTAGGTGTTCGTGCGTGCGCAAAACCGGGCGAATCGAGAGCACTCAACAGTGTCAAGGGGCCATGCTTGATCATGGCCGGCAGTGGCATGTGTACAGGTGGACGCATCATGCATCACCTGCGACACAACCTACCGATTGCGGAAACTGCGGTGTTGATTGTTGGATTCCAGTCGCACGGCACGCTTGGGCGGAAGCTCGTGGATGGTGCGAAGGAAATCACTATGTTTGGCGAGAAGGTTCCTGTGCGCGCGTCAGTGCACACGATGGGTGGGTTTAGCGCTCATGCTGACCAGAGCAACCTACTCGATTGGTTTAGTGTCGTGGCGCCTTCGAAACCTCGGACGATCATTACGCATGGTGAGGATCGAGCGCGAGACACTTTTTCGAAATTGATTGGCGCTCGCTTCGGATTGAAGACTGAACAACCTCAACTTGGCGATGTAATTGAGATTTAACCAACGGTCTCGCGGCTTGGCCGCTTACCTTGCGGAAGGCCTCTGGCGTTCCGACTAAATCGAAAAGATTGGGCGGCTACGCCAAGGCAGAGCCTCATTTTGTTAAATTTCATCGACGGAAAGCCAGAGGCGTTCCACAAGTAAGCGGCAGAGCCGAACACTGACAGGAGGAAACATGAGTACGACCGATATTTCCCGAACCAATCCGGTTAGTCTCGCTGACGAAGACGCTGTCAAGAAAGTCCTGGTCGACTCGGTATTGGGGCTTTGGGACGTCGTTAACAATTTGACGCGTCTGCAGCCGTCCAAGCGGGATCGTTATCGTGTCACCATCTTCGGATCCGCTCGTGCGAAGCCGGGTACCATCGCGTATGAGGAAACAAAACGCGCAGCATCTGCACTGGCAGAGATGGGTTGTGACATCATCACGGGCGGTGGTCCAGGATTGATGCAAGCGGCAAACGCTGGTGTTGAAACAGCCGGTGCACATTCAGTCGGCATTCGTATCGATCTGCCATTCGAACAAGAAGTAAATCCCTTCGTCGAACTTGCTTTTGAGCATCGAACCTTCTTTACACGCTTACATCACTTCGTGCTCGCGTCGGATGCATTCATCGTTGCTCCTGGTGGTATCGGCACCGTACTCGAGATGATGTTGATTTGGCAGTTGCTGCAGGTGCGACACCTCCAAGATACACCCTTGATTCTCGTCGGGAAGCTCTGGCCTGGACTCGTTGACTGGGTACGAGATCAGATGCTTTCGTTTGAGACTCCTTTGATTAACCCAGAAGATGCTGATATCCCTGTTTGCGTGTCGAACGCAGACGAGGCGATTGCCATCATTCGAGAACATCACCAGAAATGGACGGCGAAGAATGGGGTACTGAGTCAGCCTGCGGCAGGGTAAGGGAATTGCTGATTGCTGATTGTCGATTGCTGATTGGGATTTTTGACTTTGGACTTCGCTAACACCCAGACCAAATCAGCAATCGAAAATCGACAATCCCCCTATCCTGTCAAAACTGACAGTTACCTTTTCTGACAGCCAGCCTACTATCACGCCACGCCAATCAATCAGGTCCCGTCTGCGTGTTTTGCGTCTGTTGCCTTCAGGGGTTAACTCTCGAATTCGCCACGCAAACGGCGAATGAGAGAGAAGATGACCTTCACACCTACACAAAAGCTCTATAAAACCGATTCAATATTAAGAAGAACGCTGCGGGTTTCATATCCTGTGGATAGCGGACGGCTCATCCTCCGCACAGAGAACGATTGGGACGAGGACATCGAACCAATCTCAACCAGCCCTGATGGCACGACTTGGACCTTTGAGCTCGAAGCAGATCAACCCTTCCTTTATTTCAAACCGTGTTTAATTGATAACGACGGTTTCCATTGGTCTACTGGACCAAACAAACTGGTCCTAATGGAAGACGCGGACAAGCGGATTTCTTACCCATCTTTCTTCAGTGCTGCAAAAGGCACTTTCTCCGAACTCTTTGAAATTCCATCAAAGATCCTGAATCGCACCCATCGAGTGCGCGCTTACCTGCCTCCTGGCTACAACGAGAACACCCTGTCAACTTATGCGGTAGCTTTTATGCAAGATGGACAGAACCTGTTCTTTCCTGAAGAAGCGTTCATGGGCAACGAATGGCAGGTGGATGAAACAGGCGACACTTTGGCCGCAATGTCTGTAATTGAGGACTGCGTCTTTGTTGGCATCTATTCGGATAATCGAATGCAAGACTACATGCGTCCTGGTTATGAGCCTTACGCGAGATCACTAGCCGAAGAGATCGTGCCTGAGATTCAACGACGGCTGCGTGTCGGAAATAAGCGCAGGCACCGTTCAGTTTGGGGTTCATCTCTGGGTGGCGTCGTTTCTTTTTACAGCGTGTGGCAACACCCTGACGTGTTTGGCGCCGCGGTTTGTATGTCCAGCACGTTTTCGCACAAAGATAACTTGATAGAACGCGTGCTTAATGAAGAACCTCCTGACGTCGGTTTCTATCTGGATAGCGGGTGGCCCGGCGATAACTATGAAGTGACCCTCGGCATGGCGATGGCGCTCGTATCGCGTGGTTGGCAATATGGCAATAGCCTCTTTCATATGGCATTTCCTTACGCCGAGCACGATGAGAAAGCATGGGCTGTCCGCTTACACCTCCCTCTGCAATTTTTAAATGGCGCCGTGGCGCGAGCATCGAGACTGGATGCTCCGCTGCTGGGCGAAGATCCCTGGGCAAGGTCTGCGGTAGCGAAGACAGCCAATGGATAGCTAGCAACAGCCGTTCAAATAAACCAATCAGAGGTGAGAAGTATGTCTCCCAAGAAAAGAATTAAATCTGAATCGACGCGAATCTACGATGTCACAGAGCAGAAACGGCTGAACGACGCGCGCGAGCTCGATATCCCATGGAAGAAATGGGGACCTTATCTGAGCGAGAGGCAGTGGGGGACTGTGCGTGAGGACTATAGCAATGACGGAAACGCGTGGAACTACTTCAGCCACGACCAGTCGCGTTCCCAGGCCTACCGCTGGGGTGAAGATGGTCTCGGTGGTATCTCCGACAATGAACAGCGCCTCTGCTTTGCGTTTGCACTCTGGAACGAGCGCGATCCGATTTTAAAGGAGCGTCTCTTCGGGCTTACTAACAGCGAAGGCAATCACGGCGAAGACGTCAAGGAATACTACTTTTACATCGACTCGACACCCACTCACTCGTACATGAAGTATCTCTACAAATACCCGCAGCGGGAATACCCGTACGGTGATTTAGTTGAGAATAATAGACGTCGTTCACGCAAGGAGTTCGAGTACGAGCTAATCGACACAGGCATTTTCAATGATGATCGCTACTTCGACGTGTTTTTTGAATATGCCAAGGAAGGACCAGAAGACATCCTGGTCCGAGTCACAGTTCATAACCGGGGCCCGGAGACTGCCCGTATCCATGTGTTACCGACGCTCTGGTTCAGGAATACATGGTCGTGGCGCCAATCGGTGGAGAAGCCAATTCTGTCTGAAGCAACTGGGGCGATTTGGGCGCGACACCCGGAAATGAATGGTTACACTCTGTCGTGCGATGGCAAACCGGAAATACTCTTTACTGAGAACGAGAGCAACTCTGAGCGGCTTTGGGGTCGGCCAAATCAGTCGCAATGGGTGAAAGACTCTTTCCACGACTATGTCGTTAACGGCAACCTCGAAGCTGTCAATCCTGCGAAGACTGGGACCAAAGCCGCAGCTCATTATGTGCTTGATGTGCCTGCCGGTGGTTCTTCCGTCGTACGTTTAAGGTTGTCAGCGGAGGTACCGGCGCAGCCATTTGGAAAGAACTTCGAAGCAACTTTTGCTTCACGCATCGCGGATGCTAACGAGTTCTACGACCGGATTACTCCTCCTTCGTTAAACGAAGACGAACGACGCGTGCACCGACAAGCTCTTGCTGGAATGCTTTGGACCAAGCAGTACTACTACTATGACGTTGACACGTGGCTCGATGAACACGAAGCTCACCCCATCGTGTGTCCTACGGGAAAGGGAATACGGAATGCCGAATGGTTTCACATGTTCAACGGCGACATCATCTCAATGCCTGACAAGTGGGAATATCCGTGGTACGCAGCCTGGGATTTGGCTTTTCATACGCTCTCGCTCTCATTGGTCGATTTTGACTTTGCTAAAGAGCAACTTCTATTAATGCTCCGCAGCCTCTACAGCCACCCGAATGGACAGATTCCTGCATATGAATGGAACTTCAGCGATGTGAATCCGCCGGTCCACGCCTGGGCCACTCTCTATTTATTTAAAGTTGAGCGGGGACTTGGACGTACAGATTATAAGTTTCTGGAACGCTCGTTTAGAGGATTGATGCTCAACTTCAATTGGTGGGTCAACCGCAAAGATCCGGACGGTCGCAATGTTTTTTCCGGCGGCTTCCTTGGCCTCGACAACATCGGCGTCTTTGATCGGAGCGCAGCGCTACCATGTGGAGGTTCGCTGGAGCAGGCGGATGGTACCGCATGGATGGCGTTTTATTGCCAGAACATGTTGGAGATGGCCCTCATTCTTGCGGACCATGACCCTGATGAGTACGAAGATTATGCCTTCAACTTCTTTCAGCATTTCATGTGGATCGCTTATGCGATGGATCGGATCGGGGAGTTCGAGGATGAAATGTGGGACGAAGAAGATGGGTTCTTCTACGACGTTCTCCGTTTACCTGATGGTTCTGGTGGACGGTTGAAAATACGTTCGATGGTGGGACTATTACCGCTTTGTGCCTCAACCATCTTTGGACCGGAAGCCTTTTCCGGACATCCGAGGTTGTTTGAGCTGATTCAACTGTTCCGCAACCGCCATCCAGAGGTGGTGGCGAAGGTTGCACCAACCTCCGAGGGATACCTGGGTTACGCCGGTCGCCGTTTGTTGTCACCGCTTTCGCGGGATCGACTTGAAAGGGTTTTGCGTTACCTGTTGGATGAAAATGAATTCCTGAGCCCACATGGAATACGCTCGCTTTCGCGATATCACTTAGACCATCCATTCCAATTCAACTACGATGGTCATGAATATCGAGTCTCTTATCTCCCGGCAGAATCGGATACGGGAATGTTTGGTGGGAATTCAAACTGGCGTGGGCCAATCTGGATGCCCGTCAACACGCTTATCGTTCGGGCCCTGCTGAACTTGTATAGTTTCTACGGAAACGATCTCAAGGTTGAGTGTCCAACCGGTTCCGGCAATGAAATGACACTCTTCGAGGTTGCGAAAGAAATTACGTCGCGACTCTCAAGTATTTTCAAAAGAGACGCGAATGGGCGTCGACCCGTTTACGGAGGCACCAGCAAGTTCCAGGATGATCCTCATTGGCGTGACCTGCTCCTTTTTTACGAGTACTTCCATGGAGACAACGGAGCCGGCCTTGGAGCCAGCCATCAAACAGGTTGGACTGGATGCATAGCGGCTCTACAAGACTTCTTCGCTCGCGTGACGCCAGAGAACGTGCTCATGGAAGAGGAAGGTTGGCTGATGGATCGAATAGTTCAACAGCAGGCGTTTGGAAAAGCTGTGGGCAGCAGCGCTACCCAGAAAGTTAAGAAATGAGGTTTTATGGTGTATCCATCGCTCTATCAAATCAACACTCGCGTTTGGCTTACCCAACTAAGCCGAGAGTTAGGTAGAAAGGCCACACTAGACGATCTTCCGGATCGGGATATTGATCGATTCGCTGAGATTGGATTCGATTGGATCTGGCTACTAAGCGTCTGGCAAACAGGAGCGGCCTCGCAAAAGATCTCGCGATCGCTGCCTGAATTGCGTCGAGAGTTTGAAAAGACACTCCCGGATTTAACTGAGCAAGACATTGAAGGCTCAGGTTTCGCAATTACCGGATACAGCGTTCACCCAAATCTCGGTGGCGATGAGGCTCTCTCTCGAATACGCGCACGACTGCGCAGTCGTGGCCTTCGTCTCATGCTCGACTTTGTTCCTAATCACACCGGGCTAGATCATCCATGGGTAGAGCAACATCCGGAATACTACATCGCAGGAACGGAAGAGGATCTTGCTCGGGCGCCACACAATTATGGTTGGGCCAAACGTGAGAAAGGAGATCTAGTTCTCGCGTACGGTCGTGATCCCTACTTCCCTGGTTGGACCGACACCTTTCAACTCAATTATGGAAATCCGCCCACTCAAAGAGCGATGATCAGTGTGTTATCAAAAATTGCTGGCCAGTGCGACGGCGTTCGCTGTGACATGGCAATGCTTCTGCTCCCTGAAGTATTTGAGCGTACCTGGGGATTGTTTGCGGAGCCGTTCTGGCCCAAGGCAACTCAACAAGTTCGTGAACAACATCCTGACTTCTTGTTTATGGCGGAGGTTTACTGGGATTTGGAGTGGACCCTGCAACAGCAGGGATTCGACTACACATACGACAAACGTCTCTACGATCGACTTCGCGATGGTCATGCAAGGCCGGTGCGCGAACATTTCCACGCGGACAAGGACTATCAGAACAAGTCCGCTCGATTCCTGGAGAATCACGATGAGCCTCGAGCTGCAGAGACTTTTCCAGATGAAGTTCACAAGGCTGCAGCAGTGATTACTTTTTTGTGTCCAGGCTTACGCTTCTTTCATCAGGGGGAATTCGAAGGTCGATTGAAACGAATATCGCCGCACCTGGTAAGGGCTCCTGATGAACTGGTTAATGAGGAACTCAAACAGTTTTATGACCGTTTGCTTGCTGTCTTACGTCAACCACTTGTTAGAGATGGCGAGTGGCAACTGCTCGAGTGCGTGCCCGCATGGAGCGATAACTGGACGTGGGATTGTTTCGTTGCGTTTGGTTGGGCAGGGAAGAAGGGCGAGCATTTGATTGTGACAGTCAATTACTCCGCTAATCAAAGCCAATGCTATGTGCGGTTACCATTTGGAGAGCTCGCAGGACAGCGGTGGCGCCTCACTGATCTAATTGGTAACGCTGTTTACGATCGCGAAGGAGATGACTTGCAGTCGCGTGGGTTGTATTTGGATGAGCCGCCTTGGAAAGTGTCGGTGTTTTCTCTGAGTGAATCCAAATCACAAGGTAGAGAAGACAAAGCGATAGCGACGGCTGTCTAAGTAGGG
>PSRF01000331.1 GCA_003175865.1 Blastocatellia bacterium | reverse complement strand
CGCCAACTGCCAGGAAGAGCAGCGATTCTTTTCAACGCGTTAATGCGAGCAGCTTTTCCTCCGCGTTCTTCTTGAATACTTGCGTACCACAACAATCCGTTGTCATGATTTGGATCAATTTCAACAGCTCGCCAGAGTGTCTCTTCCGACTTCTGCGTTTGCTTCCTCTCTTCATAGAGGCGCGCGAGGTTCATAAGCACCAATGCATCCTCGCCGTTTTGGTCCAAGTAAGACTGAAGGATCCGTCCCGCGTCGTCGAGTTGGCCGTCCTTAATCAGCAAGAATGCATACGCGGAAGTTGCTCTGACGCGGTTGGGATCGATTGAATAGAGTTGTCGAGCCGCGTTAAGGACGTCCTGGTGTAGACCGTCTTGAATCGCGTTGATTATTACGCCGTAGAGTTCATCCGGCTGATTCCAGTGAGATTGGATTGCACCGGGCAATACGTTCCTGCGCCACTCGTCCTTAGTAATGAACAGCTCTTTGCCGTATTTATCGAAGACACGAATTAGATTGGGGTCTTTCGCGGGATCATTTGGAGCCGGAGTCGTCGGAGATGTTGTCTTGCCGAAGAGTTTGCTCATTAAGCCCATACGCAAGACAGTTCATACAACCTCGGATCGAAGTTATCAAGAATTGCCAGATAAATCTGACCAGAACGGGAGCGAGGCGCTGTCTTCAAATCCGGAGCTTTACTCCTCTTCTAATGTGTATGAGTTGGAGGACAATTTAGACGGCTAAGGTGGCCCTAATCATTCACTTCGTAAGGCAATCAATGGATCGACTCTGGCTGCTCTTCTGGCAGGAATGTAACAAGCAATTAAGGCAACGAGGATTAGCAAGCCGGGGACGGCGATGAATGTTGTTGGATCAACTGGCTTCACTTCATACAACAGTGTCTCCACTAGTCGTGTAAGCCCGTACGCACCGGCAATTCCGAGGAACACACCAATGAGCGTAAGTTTCATTCCGTCTTTAAGAATCAAACGCAACACCGTGAAAGTACTGGCGCCGAGTGCAAGACGCACACCTATCTCACTTGTACGTTGAGTTACCGAGTACGAGAGAACGCCATACAGACCAAGGCAGGCCACTAGCAATGCGAGCAGTCCAAAGAAAAGAGCCAAGCGTGAGATCAACTTTTGATAGACGAGCGAACGGCCAATGTGATCAGATAGTGTCACAACCTCATCGACCGGCACATTGCTGTTAACCGACTTAATCACTTTTCTGATTTCAGGAATAAGGCTGCTCGGAGATCCTGAAAACTTCACAGCAAAGTTTTCGAGCGCTCCAGTCCCTTGAGCGTGGGTATAGTAGACCATCGGTTTTGGAGTCTCAGTGAGGTTATGGTATTTGACGTCCTTAACCACGCCTACAATTTCGTACTTGGCCGTGTTTTTTTCATCATCCCCAAAGCGTTTGCCAACTGCAGAACTGCCAGGAAAGAATTTACGCTCGAATGCTTCGCTAACCACGACAACACTCTGTGTCTTGTTTGTATCGTTATGAGTAAAGGCTCTACCCGACAGAACAGGTACACCCATTGTGGTAAAGAAGTCTGGCCCGATGATGTTTTGGTTCACGACGCGAGCCTCTCCCTGTGGTGGGGTTGGATCACGCGTGAAGATTGGACTACTCCAGCCACCCTGGTTGAATATGAAAAAGGAAAATGAATCCGCCTGGACACCTGGTAAAGCTTTAACCTTCTCCTCTAGTTCGCGAAACATAGGCGGGTAACGATCGGGTTTGAAACCCGTCGCTGCGCTATCAACCATGAAAATTGTAACGTTCTGTTGATCGAAGCCTGTCGAAATACTTTGCAGGTTAATCAGTGTTCGAACAAAGAGTCCAGCGGCAACCATCAACAACAATGAGAGTGCAACCTGTGCGACTACAAAAGACTTAGCCAGTTTGCTTTGTGAAGTTGCATTGACGGGCCCTTTTCCGTCTTTAAGGCCTCTATTCAAATCAATCTTCGTTGTGCGAAACGCCGGCGCAACTCCGAAGATTACCGCAGAGAGTAAAGACGCAAGTAGAGCAAAGCCTAATACCCTTGCATTGAGGCTGACGTCGATTGGTAGCGAATCGGCCTGGTCCGAAGCCATAACTAACAACATGCGACTTGCCCACCACGCGAGAAGTACGGCAGCTATCCCTCCGATGGTCGCTAACAAAAGACTCTCAGTTAACATCTGTCGAACAAGTCGCATTCGACTTGACCCTAATGCAATACGAACACCAAATTCTTTCTGTCGTGCCGCGCCGCGAGCTAGCAAAAGATTAGCAACGTTCGCGCACGAGATTAGGAGCACAACACCAACGATCGCCATTAGAATCTTCAACGGCAACGCAAACTTTCCTCGGATGCCACCAAGTCCTCTGCCTGCGGGCGTCAACTCAATGCTTGCGCGTTCGATATCCTGCAGTCGCTCAGCAGAAGGCTGCGAACCAGCGACATTCTGTAGGAACTGTTTGAAAAGAACATTGATAGTCGCATTTGCTTGCTGAATGGATACACCGTTGTTCAAGCGGCCGATCAGATATAAATCTTGAAACAGCTTATCGGTACGGCCATTCCAGTGAGCCGGTGGCAATTGCGGACTCATCGCGAGAGGAATCCACAAATCAGTGCCTTGGCCCACGGTTGTGCTAATGAAGCTCTTTGGTGCTACCCCGATAATCGTGTAGGTTGTCTGGTCGATAGTGATCGTTTTACCGACAACGTTTGGATCGCCGCCAAGTTCGCGTTGCCACCATGCATAACTCACCACAGTGACGGGATGTTGGCCCACGGTTCGATCATCATCATTTCCGATCAGTCTACCGAGATGAGCATTCAAACCAAGGAGAGGGAAGTAGCTTCCGGAGACAAGTTGGACCTCCAGTTTTTTAGGCTCCGATGAATCGCTCGTTTTGCCATGCACATTCCACGTCATGCTCAAGAATGATCCGACATCCTGGAAGAGGTCCCTGCGTTGACGGACGATTTCGTAGAAAGGAAAGGAAAAGAGATCCCAACTCTCATTGGGAAAACCGTTATTCAAACCGCCACTTTGCGCTTTGCCAAAGAGTACGAGTTCCTCTGGATTCTTTGCGGGCAGTGACCTGAGCATCACCGCATCAAGCAGACTGAAGATTGCTGTGTTCGCACCAATACCAAGAGCCAAGGTGAGTATCGCGAGGAATGCAAACGTGGGGCTCTTAACCAATAGACGAGTACTAAAGCGAAGATCCTGAATTAGATTCTCGATTTGTCGCACACCCCAGGCATCGCGACATTCTTCCTTTGACTGATCGAAATTACCGAATGACCGTAATGCCGCATATCGCGCATCCTCTGCGCTCATGCCGCTTTGAATATTGCGAGCAGTATCCCGTTCGATGTGATACCGCAATTCATCATCGAGGTGCTGTTCCACGTCTTTCTTTTTGATAAGGGCTCGCCAGCGACGTTTCAATCTACTTATGAACACTCTAGTACCTCATGCATCGCGAAGAATGAGTGCGACTGCACCAGAAAATAGTTCCCACTCTTTTCGTTCAGCGTCGAGCTGCTTACGGCCGGCAGCGGTTAAATCGTAGAACTTGGCCTTACGATTGTTGTCTGAGGGACCCCAGGTAGCCGAAATGAGCTCGCGCTCTTCAAGTCTATGCAGTGCTGGATAAAGAGCGCCCGGCGTGACGCTCAAGACCTCGCCTGACAAAAGTTGAATGCGTTGCATGATGTCCCAACCATTCATGCTTCCGGAACGCAGTAGTCTTAACACCAGGAGTTCCAATGTACCTTGCAGCAGATCAGCTTTTTGTTTTTTCATTGTCCTCTAGTCATCCGATAGGAGCCGGAGTATAAGTTCTGTCCTATCGGGTGTCAATAGGAAGGTCTAGTTTGTCCGAAATATGGTATGAGCAGAGCGAGAATTCAGCGATAGTGGACCTCAGCTTTACTCAAGGGAGCTGAGCATCGTCGCGGTCGCGAGTCGACTCGGCTACAATGCGCGTCGACTTCCCAAAATTGAACTCGAGGCTCTGCATGAAACTCACATTCGTTGTCTTGACTATTCTGATCCTGTTCGCTGGTTCCCATGCTCAAACTAAGGTGAAGACCACTAACGGCGTTGTCGAAGGAATGGTCGACACTGCCACAGGTGTCCGTTCGTTCAAAGGCATTCCATACGCAACTCCGCCTGTCGGCAATTTGCGATGGCAGCCACCGCAACCAGCTGAGAATTGGAAAGCTGTTCGCAAAGCCGATCAGTTTGGTCCACGTTGCATGCAACGACCGATTTTCAGTGACATGGTTTTCCGCTCAAACGGTATGAGCGAAGACTGTCTGTATCTAAACGTCTGGACACCCGCGAAATCCGGAGCCGCGAAGCTACCTGTGCTCGTCTATTTTTATGGCGGAGGGTTCGCCTCCGGAGATGGTTCAGAGCCACGTTACGAAGGCGCAAGCATGGCTCAAAAAGGAGTTGTTGCACTCACTGTGAACTATCGCTTGGCCGTATTTGGCTTCTTTTCGCATCCCGAGTTAACGAAAGAATCGCCTCATCATGCTTCAGGAAATTATGGCCTGTTGGACCAGACCGCAGCATTACGATGGGTACAACAGAACATCGCCGCGTTTGGCGGCGACCCGAAGCGCGTGACCATTGCGGGCGAATCAGCTGGATCTGTTTCGGTTAGTGCGCAGATGGCTTCACCGTTGTCGAAAGATTTAATTGCCAGAGCGATTGGAGAGAGTGGTTCGCTACTTGGAACGTTGGCCGCGATGCCGCTCGAAGAAGCGGAGAAGAACGGAGTAACGTTCGCGACAAGTCTTGGTGTCAATTCTCTGGCGGAACTCCGCGCGAAGTCCGCACAGGAGATCCTCGACGCAACTGCGAAGCCGGGTACGCCATGGCCCACACCGACGGTCGATGGTTACCTTTTTCCAAAGTCGCCTTTTGAAATCTACGCCGCAGGAGAGCAGGCGCATGTTCCCTTGATGGTTGGATCAAATTCTGAAGAGAATCCTTACGTCGTAATCTTAGGTCGCGATGCACCGACAGTTGAGAATTATCGTAAAGCTCTACAGAAACTGTACGCCGATAAGGCAGACCAGATCTTCAATCTGTATCCCGCCTCGAACGAGGAAGAGGTAAAAGGAGCAGCACAGGATCTCGCCAGCGATCGTTTTATCAGCTACAGCACGTGGAAATGGATCGATCTGGCAACGAAGACGGGAAGTAAACCAAGTTATTACTATCTATATTCTCGACCGCGGCCAGCACTTCGAACACCTTCTCCAACACCAATGCCTCCTCCAAGAGGGGCCGCTCATTCGGCGGAAATCGAATATGCGATGGGTAACCTGGATTCAAACAAGGTTTACGCGTGGACCCCGGACGATTACAAAATCTCAAAAGTCCTTCAGAGTTATTTTGTGAATTTCATCAAAACTGGAAATCCAAATGGGCCGGGTATGCCTTCCTGGCCGCAGTTTGGGGAGGGGAAACGAATGGTGATTGATGTCCAGACACGCGCAGAACCAGAGAAAGTGCGACAGCGTTATCAGTTTCTGGATCAGTTTTATGCACAAAGATGAAGGCTTTACACTCGTTTGTAAAACCGATCGAGTACTAGCTAACGTAGATTGGAGCGGAGGTTTTAATTAGCAAATGTGCTAGTTGCTCCGATTTCGACAAACATTCAATAGGCAATAGGGAGTCAAATCGGAAATGACGATCAGCAATATTCTGAGGTCTGTTATGCCGAAACTACTCGCAATATTACTAACGCTTCTAGGAGTAACAATGATTTTCAATGCATGCAGTATGGCGAACGCAAATGCTGTCGCCATTCCTAATCCAAAACTTGACGTTCCGCTTGCTAAGACAAAAAGCGAGGTTACAGCGGTTTTTGCTGGTGGGTGTTTTTGGGGTGTCGAGGCAGTCTTCGATCACGTGAAGGGAGTATCAAAAGCCGAGTCTGGTTACGCAGGTGGTGCTGCTGACACGGCGGAGTACTACACCGTCGCAAGTGGACGCACGGGTCACGCAGAGTCAGTGCGCGTCACATATGATCCGTCGCAGATCACGTACGGTCAGCTGTTGAGAGTGTTCTTCGCAGTTGCACATGATCCGACAGAGTTGAATCGACAAGGTCCCGATGTTGGTACGCAGTATCGTTCGGCGATCTTTTACGTGAATGACGAGCAAAAGCGAATTGCTGAAAGCTACATTCAACAACTCGACGATGCGAAAGTTTTCTCAGACAAGATTGTGACAGAGGTTGCTCCTCTGAAAAACTTCTATGTAGCTGAGTCGTATCATCAGAACTACTTAGTGAACCATCCCAACGAGCCTTACATTGTGTACAACGATATGCCGAAGCTCACCAACCTTCGGAAGGTTTTGCCGGAACTGTACAAAGATTGACTTGAGGGCGGCCTCCTGGCCGCCTCCTCACTTCTCGCCTGAAAGAATCGAAAAACCATTACGATTGGTCATTTGACACTGATCATTTGTCATTCAAGAGATTCCCCAAAGACTGGTGATCAAATCCGGACTTCTGAAATGACAAATGATCAATGTCAAATGACCAATGGTAAATAGTTGCTGTTTGGTGGTCTGGTCCAAATGAAGTAAGGATAGCCCTCTCACTTCATAACTCTTAACATCTTTTTACTTCGTCTTGACACGCCTTAACACGGGGCGGAGTATTCTTCCCGCACGTCAACATGGCAGGTAGGCGCCTGTATTCCTTGCGATTGTGAGTTTCTTGAAAAGCCTATGACTCAGAAGAAGAGAAAATTTGTGGGTAGCTTCAATCGCTTCCGGTTGATCTTGACGCTCGGCCTGGCCGTGCTTCTACCCGCCGCGGCGCTCATCTACATCAACTTCAGCCAACTACGACATTTCCAACGCGACAAAGTGCTCGAGGCCGCGATTCATCGTGACTTCCAGGAAACGCTGGCGATCGCCGAGAAGCAACTCAACAAAAAAGCTTTTGCACTGGCGGAAGATGCCAAGGAGCGCTTTCCCTCCGCCGATGCGAGCGTTGCCGAAAAGGAACAGAAGTTGGATGAGATTCTTACAAACTGTTCCGGCTTTACTCATGCGTTTATTTTCGACGGGAAAGACATAGTCTTCCGCACACGGGCTTCTCAATTGGAGGACCCATGGGTTCGCGAAGAGCACGATAAGGCGCCCGAGAGTTATAAAACCTGGTTCAAGGTGGAAGGCAAATACTTCCTTGAAACGATTAGGAAAAAACCAAGACAATTTGGTTTTAATACCGGTGCGGTGAAACGAAAAGAGGGCGAGGCTTACATGTCGACTGCAATCTTTCCGTTACCTGGTGCCTCAAAGGATCGAGTCGTCATCGGCGGCGTTTGCTTTGACCCTTATTTCTTGAAGAACGATCTTTTCCCCAATACGCTAGATGACTTCCTGGCACAGAAACAAGCGGAGGAAAGTGGCAATCCAGTTGCGATGATGCTGTACGCCGGTGATCTCGAAGGTGGATCTGAATTAAGACCTGTTGTGATGTCCAGTCGGTGGGGTCAGGGTAAACCGGAAGTATCGCGCAAACTTGATAACGCGTTCTCGGGTTTGTCGCTCGGTATCAAGTTTCAGGGAACAAGCGTACAAGAATTAGGTGAGCAGTGGGTTCATCGGAGTTTCGTTATCCTCGGCATATTGTCACTGATGATTATTGGCGGACTTGTTTTGACGAAACACATGGTCAGCAAAGAGATAGGCCTGGCGAAGCTAAAGTCTGACTTTGTTTCTAACGTATCGCACGAACTGCGTACCCCGCTCGCTCTGATCAGACTGTATGCAGAGACACTTGAGCTTGGCCGCATCACTACTCCGGATAAGAAGGAGCAGTACTACCAAATCATTCGCAAGGAGAGTGAACGTCTGACTGCACTAATAAATAACATTCTTGATTTTTCGCGCATTGAAGCCGGACGCAAGGAGTATGAATTCCGAGAGACTGACATTGCAGAACTTGTTCGCAACACACTTGATTCTTATCGCTATCAAGTCGAACAACAGGGTTTTGCGCTGGAAGAGAATATCGCATCCGACTTACCGCGTGTCTTTATCGATCGCGAAGCCATCGCTCGCGCTTTGGTCAATCTCGTAAACAATGCGTTGAAGTATTCGAGAAACGACAAATTCCTTGGCGTGAAGCTGTACAAGGACCAGAGTCTTGTGAAACTTGAAGTTGAGGATCACGGAATCGGGATTGCGAGCAAAGACCAGGGGAAGATTTTCGAGAAGTTTTATCGCGCCGGTGATCCGCTCGTCCACAACACGAAGGGCAGCGGACTTGGTTTGTCGCTGGTGAGACACATTACGCATGCGCATGGTGGAAACATCGAGGTTCAGAGTACGCCAGGCCGGGGCAGCAGGTTCATTTTGTCGCTGCCGTTAAGACCATCGATGGGAACCGCACCAGCGTAGCTTAGAAAGTGAGGTCTCCTTGGAGTGCGGACGGTCCGGCGTCCCTTTGTTACACGACAACCGGGCCTGTGCAAGCAAGTTATCGCGATAACAAAGCGACGCCGGGCCGTCGCACTCCAAGGAGATATTCAAAGGGATCGGATCATGAGTACAAAACCAAACTCCCCAAATGGGTTAGAGAAAAAAGTGAAAATACTGATCGTCGAAGATGAACCGGCGATGGTTCAGGGATTGCGCGACAACTTCGAGTACGAAGGTTACGAAGTGATCAGCGCGGGTGATGGCGCTGAGGGTTTGGAGCGGGCGCTGAAAGACGAGCCGGATCTGCTTGTGTTAGACGTCATGATGCCCAAGATGAGTGGACTCGATGTTTGTAAACAACTGAAGGCTAAGAAACCTTCAATACCAATCATCATGTTGACGGCCCGTGGTCAGGAAATCGACAAGGTTGTTGGTCTTGAACTCGGCGCTGATGATTATGTGACCAAGCCATTTTCAATTCGTGAATTGATGGCTCGAGTCAAGGCGGTTTTAAGACGTGCCTCGCCGCAAAGCTCGAACGCAGAGGTTTATAAGTTCAGCGACGTCGAAGTTAACGTCAGGAGTAACGAAGTTTTGCGTTCGGGCCAACCCATAGAGCTCTCGTCAAAAGAATTTGCACTGCTCGCGTATTTTGTCGCGCATCCTGCTGAGACACTGAGTCGTGATCGATTACTGGATGCGGTATGGGGTTACGAAAACTATCCGAGTACGCGAACGGTCGACGCACACATTGTCCACTTACGTCAAAAATTGGAACCCAATCCAGAGGAACCACGCTTCATTCTTACAGTTCATGGTAGCGGCTATAAATTTGTCGGATGAGGAATACCGTAATGAGTCAAGCTGGATTTGCTACACGACGTCGAATCACTCTCCCTGCTTCGTCTAACCAACGAACACGCCCAATTCGACCGCGGCGCGAGGAACTGGAGTCACGACTAACAGAACTTCAGCACGACTACGCTGAACTGCACTCGGCAGTTTTCGAGGCTGGCCAGGTCCATCGTCGATTGTGTGCTCCGCGTTTGATTCGTTATCGAGATGTCGAGATTGCGAGTGAGATTTTCGCAGTACGACATTTGGCGGGCGACTTCTTTACCGTCAACGAAGCAAACGGTCGAGCGGTACTGGCGCTAGGTGACATCTCAGGGAAGGGACTTGCGGCTGGTATGTGGACCACGCACCTTGTGAGTCTTGTTGGTGCACGTGCGGCCGTGAATTCAGATCCTGAGAGTGTGATTGCCGGTGTCAATCGTGATGTGTGT
Source organism: Blastocatellia bacterium (assembly GCA_003175865.1). GTDB lineage: Bacteria > Acidobacteriota > Blastocatellia > Pyrinomonadales > Pyrinomonadaceae > PSRF01. The sequence continues at coordinate 494 of PSRF01000331.1, read as the reverse complement.
TTGACAGCATCCTTAGTCCCACTAACGAGTCTCTTTGTTGCTCGGCTGGATGCATCGAACGGTCGCTTGGAGTATTGCAGTGCGGGCCATCCACCGGCTTTGTTGCTTCGTGCGAATGGACAACTCGAAGCACTTTCGGATGGCGGGTTGTTACTCGGCGTGATGCCGAATGCTCCCTACATCCGAGGTGTTGTCGAGCTTGGAAGAGGCGACGTGCTATTGGCTTACTCTGATGGAGTCCTCGAAGCGCTTAACAACGCTGAAGAGGAGTTTGGACTGGCGCGCATCGAAGCGCAGCTGCGACGAGCGTCGCTGACGCTACACGATGATCCAACAGTGAAGAACAATTCAGCGGAGGCGGTACTGTTTTCCGTTTTGGCGTCGGTTCAGGATTTCGCCGAGACTCATCCGCTCGTGGACGACTTGTCTTTGGTGGTGATTCGAAGGGCTCAATAAACTCCTTGGAGTGCGGCGGCCCGGCGCCGCTTTGTTAA
>PSRF01000060.1 GCA_003175865.1 Blastocatellia bacterium | reverse complement strand
GGTTTTGCGATGCGCCGCAGTTCCTGGAGCCAGCAAAACTGATGGTCTTCATCAAGATGCGTAAACACTGAGATCGCGTAGATAAAATCAAAGCTGTCTGCCGCGTACTCCATGGGCGGTCTTTCTTTGCTGAAACTAAACGAAGCAAAGTCTATGTGTTGCTGACACCACTTGATGGCTTCGGAGTCCATGTCTGTACCGGAGAATTGCGCCTGCGGAGCCAAAGCTTTCATGTGTATCAACGTGCGACCGCAGCCACAGCCGAAGTCGAGTATTTGCCCGAATGATCCGAGCTCAACGTTGACCTTCTTTAGCGCTGACCTTAGATCGGCAGCGCATTTCTTTCCGACCACCACAAAGTCCTCTGCATGCGGCGAACCACTCACACGGTAACGCATTTCTGACGGAGGCAATTGGGTTCTCGTGCCGTTAGCTCGATCGCTCAAGTCAACATGGCGAAACATCAGCCAGCGATAGACCCGCTTATTTGTTTGCATTGCTTTAATGATTACAAGTTGAATGTGTCGAGGAATAAAAGACCACAGCTTCAACAACAAGGTGCTACCCTTTCCTGGAGGTTTTATCGGGTGAGGATAAAAGATCCCGATAAAACTCTAATACGAGCGGTCTAATCCGGTCTCTACCAGCAATGTTCCGCACGAGTTCTACATTTCTCTTAGCTGCTTCATCAACCATAACGTTATCAGTCATTGCGCGCTTTAATGCATTTGCGATTTCATGCGGATAAAGGTTGTGAGCAAAGAGCACGTTCTGTTCGCTCTTAACCACGGGAGAGATAGTTTCGAGCGGTGAGACGATCGGAAATGCACCAGCGGCCATTCCCTCGTATAAGGAATTTGGGATCCCGTCCGTGAGTGCTGGCGCGAGCATTACCCTGGCCTTCGGCATTAATTCCAGCACTTCTGAACGGGGCATTCTGCGATAAGTGCGACATGACTGCCTGATCTCGTCTGGTAGCGTCCAAAACCACATGAACGATTCATCGTTCATCGATAGCATGTGCACCTCGCACGGCCGAATCACGTCCCAGGATAGTTTGAGTGCTTCGAAAGATGGCAACATTTTCCCCCACGCCGAATCGTAAGCTTTGGGCCAAACGATTGCTTGTCTTGTTGAGGGTTGGCCCTGCCACTTTTGTAGCATTGACTCTACGTCAATGCCGCCGGTGCCAGGAACGGGTGCGATGGACGCACGTTGCTGGTCGCGCAGTCCTAAATTGCTAGCGATACTTAGATCCACTTCGTTATCACAAATTAGCACGTCGCACGACCGCAGAACGTCCGTTAGTTGCTCACGCCGTTTTGGATCAAAATGCGATATCGTTAAATCGGAGCCGCCACGCGTTTGCAGTACCCATTTGCCGACACCGTCAAGCTGAAACCTTCGTCTTGTTTGAAGATAGAACTCGCCTCCCTGGTTAATTCCCAGCGTATGAATTATGTCCGGTCGCCAGCTCCGAATAATTCTCGACAACCAATGACCAGCAAGCGAAGTCGTGTCGGGCATACCTAACATTCGGCCGACTTGTCTTTTCACAAAACGACCCAATGCATTTTCGGGATAAAGGCGAGAACGGTGCTCGGCATTTTGACTTGGCGCGCCAAAACCAGTGATGTAAGTTCGAACAGCCCACTCTCTCGGTGGAACGCCGCCAAAAGTAGAAAACAAACGTACGTTGAATTCTGATCCTTCAAGCAGGTCGATCCATGAGTGCGTGTGAGAATTGTCGGGCAAGCCAAGAAATAGAATTCGAGGTCCGCCGGGATTGGGATCAGACTCAAAATGCCGGTTCATGTTGCCATTTGCTGGAGAATTGAGTTTGTTAGGTTGGTACGGAGTTGCAATGCTGAGGCAACAAAAATCATTTGTGGTTGCATTAGCACAGCGTTGGTCAGGTCGTGGAAGCATTCAAGTCACGCACCGTGACAGATGCGTGTGCTGCCTGCGGTATCGATGCCCTCGCCGACTTGTCAAGTACTTCACTAGCCCACAATTCGATCATCATCAAAAGCCAAGGCTGGCACCATTCAACCCTTCCTGAAAAAAAGTGGTCCTTAACTGCTGAAACCATTTCGGGGTTCAGTAAGCCCCGCGCTTTGACCTTCCTTTCTGAAAGTGTATCCATCATTACTTCCCGCAGAGGACCGTTTAGCCAGGATTTGAAAGGCATTCCAAAACCACGCTTCGCCTTGGTGTCGAAGCCTTCTGGGAGCATCCGCTTTCCGATGTCGAGAAGTATGCGCTTGGTACCGAAGTCGCGATAGCTTCCGACAGTTGCTGCTGAAGAAGGCGTCGTGTTCATTTTTGCTGTGTCAGGCAAAGATAAAACGAGGTCAGCCACTCCGAGATCAAGATATGGAACGCGCACTTCAAGACTATGCGCCATTGAAGCCGCATCAATATCGCGTAGCAACTGATTAGTCGTATATCCGCGCAGGCAAACTCCCGTGACGCGCTCAAGTACTGTACCGTCCGCGAGTTCGTCCAGAGGATGGAGGTCATAGTGAGGGGATCTTCCTGCTTGAGCGGCACTTCTCAAGTCTGGCTGAATCAACCTTGCCGTCCAGGCAGCTTCAAAGGTCGGATTTGTGGAGTAGTAGCGCGATAGGAAGTCTGCCTTTTCGCGCAATCGACCTAAGCGATAGCCACCGGGTTTTGTGACAAGAGGATCAAGTACTCGTTGTCGTGTTATCGCTGCTAGCACGGCTTCGGCAACTGATCGCCACGGAGCCGACCGCAATTGCGTTTGCGCAATTGCCATCTGCTGAAACCAGGGATAACCTGCAAACAGTTCATCAGCCCCGGTGCCAGAGATGGCAACCGTTACTGCCTGTCTAGCGGCCATCGATACAAAGTAGCTATTGACCCCGTCAACGGAAGGTTGATCCAGATCGTAAGCAATCTGCTTAATACGAGCTCTTACATCATTGCCGGTGACGACAACGCGAGTGTGGTCGGTTCCAATGAAGCGGGCGGTACATTCAGCATCGTCCGTTTCGTCGATGTGACTGCCTTCCGCTTCAAAGCCGACTGAAAAGGTCTTCACCCGATGATCGCTCACCTCACGAGCCATCATGGCAACAAGCAGTGACGAATCCACACCGCCAGAAAGAAACGCTCCTAGCGAAACATCCGAAACCATTTGCAAGCGGACGGACTGTCTCAATGCATTTGCGACTTCTTCAATCTGCTCTTCATAAGGGCAAGTGCGGAAATCACTACGTCGATTCAACCCAAGAGACCAATAGCGCTCGATTCGTTCTTCGCGATCACCTTCACAGATGAGACGATGCGCTGGCAGCAACATCTTGACGTGCTTGAGAATTGTGCCTGGCTGGTAGACTGAGCCGTGCGTCAGAAGCAATCTCAGCGAGACTGGATCGACTTCAGGTGTTACCAACCCGCTGGCTAGTAATGCTTTAATTTCTGACGCGAATACTAGACTCTTGCCGACCCTTGTATACAAAAGCGGTTTAATGCCCATCTGGTCGCGTGCCAATAAAAGTCGTTCATGTCGTGGGCCTCGACGCTTATCGTAAATTGCCACTGCAAACATACCACGCATGCGAAATAGGAAATCGTCGCCATAATGCTCATACATGCTCAATACCACTTCGGTGTCAGAGGCTGATTTGAAACCATAACCCCTCGCTTCGAGAAGTGAGCGCTCTTCGCGGAAATTGTAAAGCTCGCCGTTGTAAACGATTGCAATTTTGCCGTCAGCTGAGACCATTGGCTGATGGCCGCTGTGGCTTGTATCGATGATGGCAAGGCGAGTCATCCCCAGCGTCACGTTCGCGTCAGTTAATACTCCGCAGTCGTCAGGGCCGCGGCGCCTTAAAGCGCTTACCATAGCGCGAACGCCGCTGGCGTTGTTGTCGCCCCACACTCCACAGATACCGCACATAGAGAATCAGAAAATGGGTTATCCGTAAGACTTACAAGTTACCGACGTGCGATAACGAAAAATTCCGGAATGGCAGTTACACGTTGATTCAAGTCGCGCAGCATCGGAGATCTGTCATCAAGAAACTCACCAACTCTATTCAGTAAGATGGTGATTGGGCTCTTTAATCTCCAGCGCCACCCTTTTCGATCGGCCCACCATTGCGAGTAATGTGCAAGCAAGAAAAAGATTCCAGAAATGGTTCCGCGAGTCGCGAAGAGTTCGACTTGGCTAAAGCCCCCATCATTCTTAAAAAGCAGTGGTAACCCTGTTTGAGTCCAGCGCCAGTGATCCTGCGGGTGCGGGTGCCACGGAAAGCAACCATGCGTGCTAGCAAATACGACGCCATCAGGGCGCACTGCGCGGTAGAGCTCCTTTACTGCTCGCGCAGGATCGTTAACATGTTCGAGCACTGACAAACAGATCACCACATCCGCAGATTCATCTTCTGCAGCGAGTGCCTCGACCGGGCAGATCCTGTCTACTAACGGACTGCTTTGAATTATGTCTGTTCCTATGTATGACTTCGAATAAGGTTTGAAAAATGGATAGAAAGGCTTTTCACCACATCCCACATCAAGAATATCCAGGTCACGCTTACCAGCCAGCTCTACCTCGATCGCTTTTCTAAGTGTGATTGCTAGTCCCTTTGACCCCAGGTAATCAGGATCATCCCTGGTTGGATAGCGTCTGCCCGGAAAGGGCCACTCAAGATCGCGCTCTTCGGTTATTTTGGACGAACTCATACTTCATTGCGCCAACTGAAAGAACTGGCTTCATTAATCAAGCAGCCTCGCAGTTAGGCTTTTGCTTGGACCTTTGACATCGGCCTGCGTGCACGCGCTTCAACGCCATTTCCCCCGTAATACGTTTCGATCTGAGTCAGACCACACTCAGCCAAGCAAGCGCTGATCTGTTCGACACTTCGCAGATGCTTGTAGTGGTCGGTCAAAGTATCATGTGTGATTACCACAGACCATTCACCGAGCAACTCTGGTCCCAATTGAGGAAGATCATCGTATTGATCGACCAGCGGAGAGTGAAACTGCAAAAACCTCCTGACCCGCCATACGCCGCGTCGTTGATTCCAGGTAAGTTTGTGGACTTGCACAAGAGTGCGTGCCAATCCGAGTGTTATTTTCGTAGTGAGCGAGGAGGGCAGTCTTAATAGAAATGCGCGCAGAATTCTTCGCGAGAATGGTCTCGGGTAGCTCGGGCTGTAATGATCAATGACGAGAAGGCCGTCTGGCTTTAGATATCGAGCCAGTGTCGCAATTGTTTTTTCGGGATCGGGTGTATGCTGCACGACGCCAAGACATAAAACCACATCAAATGAATTTGGCTGTGCGGGCAAAGCATAGACATCTGCCTGGCAAACAAAATATTTCGATGAGTGACAGCAGTTCTCATAGTTTGCTTCAACTGCATTGGATAAATCGCAGGCAAACACAGTTGCACCAGCAGACAACAATACTTCGGTGAACGGACCTGCGCCGCAGCCTACCTCTAAAACTTTTTTATTGCGTACTACATCTAGAGAACCGCCGAGACAACCTATCAATCGGTCGCGAAAGATTGTAGTTCCGCTGAAAGAATCGAGCATCTGTTTTTTGAATACATTCCACTGCAAGCCAAAAGCCGCAGCATAATTCTCAGAACTGACGAATCGCGGAATGTTATTCACAACAGGCACTCGGCATCCCTCTTCGCAGATGAGCGCGGATCGGTCCCCGCTTTCGCTAAATTGACGTTGGTGAATTACACAGCGCAATTCTGGAGGTAAGGTCATGGCAGATTCGCCTGGGGGCACAAATACGCGATCAGAGTCCTGATCAGTACGTTTCAGCTTATTGACGCCAGGCACAGATATGCAAGTACTGGTCGAACGTGAGATCACCATCAGCTCTATTTACGGGGTGGGCCAAGTCTACCCATGGACCGTAAGAGTTGACTGAAACGTTAAACCGGGCCTCTGAAAGCAATTCGAGAGCTTGCACAACCGACTGTGGGGCGTCATTCATCAGGTGAAATTCAATCACCATTTGGTCTATATTTGCGAGGCGGTCAGCGCAGTCTGCGAGCACCTCTAACTCAGACCCTTCGATATCGAGTTTGACGAAGTCAACGCTTCCTGTCTCAAGATAGTCTGCAAGTCGCACAGTCTTCACTGAGTATTCGTTCGTCGCCGACTTGCGTCCCCCCTGTTCGACTAGCCGACTTCCGTCAGCTCCCTCGGACAAGAAAGAGTGTTGGCCAGTAGTTGTCCACACGGCAGCCTCCACAACTTCGACGTTGTCGGCGTCATTGGCGATTAGGTTCTTTCTTAAGACTTTGCAGATTTCCTTGTCGGGCTCGAAGGCTACTATGCGAGCTTTCGGATAGAGTCGTTTGTAGTGCAACACGGTTATACCGATATTCGCTCCGCAGTCCAGAATCACCGGGTCTTCACGTAGCGCGATAAAATCATTTCGACGTTTGACTACTGCGTCCTCAAAGATAGCCAACAGTGCCGGTGCATCTACGTACTCGAGACTCAAACC
>PSRF01000064.1 GCA_003175865.1 Blastocatellia bacterium | reverse complement strand
CACACCTCATTAAATATCTGGTTCCACTCTTCCGCGGGAACACGATCGACATACAGACCAGTGGGGGCCACGGGCTTGCGGGTTCTATCACCTTGCGGAGTTGCATCGTAGAGATTGAATGCTGCACCCTGTGCGACAAGGATCTTCGAACCATCATCTGACATCGTGTAACCACGCACGTCATCAACCAGAGTCGTCTCTTTTCGGTCCTTTATCGAATAGATCTTCAAAGCATTCGGTCGATCGCCTTGTCGTCCGTAATACGGCGCGGAACCTGTGCCGTACAAGATATGTCCAGTCTTTGCCGAGAGACCGCCGTAGTTGTCAGCAGGAAGTGGCACGCGTGCGACGCGATTTTCAATACCTTCGAAGTCGATCGACATCGTCGGCGGAGGCTTTGGCGTCGCTTCCGGTTTTGGTTGATCTGTCGGCAATGGACTCGCAGCCGGCTTTGCAGCCTCATCTGATTTGGCGACGGCAACTTCGTCACTTTCAGGCGGAAAGGGATGCTTCACATCCTTGCGAAGTGTCATCGCATAGATGTAAGTCGGTCGATTTGTTGCGTAGTTGAATTCGATATTTGAGATCTGTGGAGAGAATTCGCGATCACTCAAGTAGTAAAGATAGTTCCCCTGCGGATCCCAGGCGGGATTGTAGGAGTTGAACATGTCGTCTGTTACACGATGAAGTTTGTTGTCGGCTGCGCTCCAGATGTAGATCGAAGTGAACTGATTATCGTTCGGCATCGAAAACGCGAGGAAATTTCCGCGTGTTGACCAGGCATAATCTCGGATCTGACCACGAGGTGAATCCGCAATCTCAACAAGTTTTCTGTCCGCCAAAGTGAGAATGTAAACCGTGCCGTCTTTGTCTGAGAACGCGATTCGCTTTCCATCCGGCGCCCACTCTGGCGAATAACGCATCGCCGTTCCGCCGGTGGTTAATCGTTCTGGCGGTTTCGAACCATCCTGCGGCACAAGATAGAGCTCTTCTTCTCCACTCAAGTCAGAGATAAAAGCGATCTGTGATCCGTCGGGCGACCAGCTGGGCCACTTGTCGTGCGCGCCGGAAGAATGTGTCAGGTTACGGGTCGGGCCCTTTTCGATAGGGGCAGTGAAGATGTCACCGCGTGCGGCGAAGAGAGCGCGTTCACCCTTTGGGCTCAAATTGAATGACTCGATTAAGTTGCCAGCAAACACTCGGCTTGGTCTGCGTGCTATTCCTTCGTCTGGAACGTTGATTGAGATCGGAGTACTTTTTCTACTCCGTGCATCCATGACCTGCAGTTCCCCATTCAACTCGTAAACGATCTGTCCTTCGTTGTCGGAACTGGGCCAGCGAACATCCCATTGTTTGTTTGTTGTGACCTGCGTGGTTTTTCCACTTGATACGTTGTAAGCGTAAAGATTGAAATGGCCATCGCGATCGGAGTTGAAGAAGATCGTGTCGCCAATCCACATTGGGTCGCGCGTAGCACGAGGGCCTTCAGTGACGCGCTTCGCAAAGTTGGTTTTTAAGTCGAAGATGTAGAGCGCGTTTGCTTGTCCGCCGCCGTAACGCTTTTCTGTTCGAAAGTCGCGTGACTGCGGCGAGTAAACGATCTCTGCACCCGACGGCGAATAATCACCAGAGCCGGCTGTCGGCATTGGCAAAGGTTCGGCTGGTCCACCATCAACCGACACTGAATACAAACGTGCTATCGGCAGCGACCACGAATCTCGCAACGAACGGAAAATGATGCGCTTGCCATCTTTACTCCAACCGTAAACCTGATTGTCCCAACCCCAACGAGGCGGAAGGGGGCCACGTGCTGGATAGAAGGTTAGTTGTCGGGGTTCACCGCCCGTAGTTGGGATTACGTAAACTTGTTCGTCACCATCGTACTGACCCGTGAACGCGATCCATTTTCCGTCGGGAGAGAACTTTGCGAAGAGTTCAACGCCTGGATGCGATGTCAGGTGTGTAGCAGTGCCACCGGATGACGGTGCGATCCAAAGATCGCCGCCATAAGTAAAGACGACGCGGTCCCCGCGGATGTCGGGAAAACGTAGAAGCTTGGTTTGAGCGTTTGCACTGGAAACAAAAAGCGCCACCGCAACGAGCGCGGCGGCGCGGAAGTATGACGACGAGTGGTTTATAAACAAGGGAACCTCCAGGGAACTGCCAGTTTTTCCAGATTTTAAATTTTTGGATTTCGAACCTATTGCTGGGAGCGCAGGCGTCCTCGCCTGCTTGTTCCGCTTAGGTCGACTTTGACGAAACTAGCAGGCGAGGACGCCTGCGGTCCCAGCATTAAGTTTTTAATCATATTTAGAGATGGTATTAAAGGCCGAGACCCCGGACCAAATCTAAATCAGAAATCTACAATCAAAAATCGTTTCACTTCCTGTTCTTAAACGCGTCATTCAACTCAGTGTGTCTACTCACTAGCGGCACATCCCGACCATCGATGAAGAGACGTCGAATGTGCGTTCGCGCTTCGAGCAGATCGCCGTCTGTGATGACGAGATTCGCCATCTTACCTGGCTCAATCGAGCCGAGACGATCGGCGACATTCATTATCTGGGCGGCATAAAGCGTAACGGACTTGAGTGCATCTGCTTTTGAGAGACCAAATGCTGCCGCCATGCCCGCATATAGGGGAAGATTGCGAACCTCAGGCCCAGCCTCACCTGTCGAAATGCAGAACCGCACGCCTGCCTCCTGCAACTTGGCTGGCTGTTCATACAGCACGTCGTAAGGATCATCTTCACGCCCTGGTAATTCAAATACGCCGGTCAGGATCACTGGTATGTTCTTTTCCTTCAGCAACGATGCAACCTTCCATGCGTCGTTACCGCCCATGATGATGGGCTTGAGTTTCATCTCGTCGGCAAACTTGATGGCACCCCGAATCTCAACTTCACGATCCGCCCGGAAGATCACCGGTTGCTCACCACGAACATAAGGCCTGAGTGATTCAAAGATGACACTTCGATCAGGACGCGGCAGCGATTTATCCTTTTCATACGCATCGCGCGCACGACCGTAACTCTCCGCATCTCGCAATACCTTGCGAATCTGTTCCAACTGACGTTCATTGGCCGCAAGAGTTTCCGTCAAATTCGCCGGTGCTTGTTGAAATCCACCAAATCCGCCACCTCCACCCCCGATGCGCGGATAGTTGATCACAAGCGCCGCGTATGGAACGACAGCCATCTCCTTTGGTGTGGTTCCAAGTAAATTTATGAAAGCAGCCTGGCCTGAAATCAAACCTCCGGTCGGAGCACTCAAAGTATTAGTCACACCGTCGACACGCGTTACCGCAATGTGTGCACTGTACGGGTTGATTGCGATGATTGCTTTTGCATTTGGATTCAGTTCACCGACTTCCGCCGTATCGACCGTGCCGTTTGCACCCTGTGGGACCTCCACCAATCCCATCGATGTCCCTGCGTCTATCATTCCAGGATAAACAGACAGACCGCGACCATCAATCACCTGCGCACCAGCTGGAGCATTCACAGTCGCACCAACAGCCTCAATCTTTCCGTCACGAATCACAACGGAACCGTTTTCAATATCAGAACCACTGACCGTAACAATCTTTGCGTTTCGGATCACGAACGTACCACGCGGCGGTAGCACGCCTTGCTGCGTCGTCGGATTACCAATTTGCTGTGCGATCACACCTACCCCACAACAGATCGTAACAACATAAATCCCGGCTAATGTTCTCAATGGTCTAATGATACTCATCTCCTCACTCCGCCTCTTCTCTGTCTCTTTCCTCGAGATCCTGTCTACTTGTCAAAATGTATCTGTGCGGCTTGGCCGCCTTCTTCACGGCTGATCTCCTCCTCCAAGATCGTCATCAACATGACCCCTGGGACGACGTCGTGGAGTTTGTGGCGATTGACCTTGTGCCGCCGGCTTGTTTGGCTCCGCCGCTTCTAATATGGCGCGTTCTTTCGCAAGCTCAGCACGACGCGCCAGGTCCTGCTGTCGATCGAAGAACACCTCGCCATCGATGAAGGTCATATCAACTCGCGAATAGACGCTGAACGGGTGTCCATTCCAGATGGCGAGGTCGGCGTCTTTTCCGACTTCAATTGAACCCACGCGATCCTGAATCCCGAGTTGTATCGCTGGATTTATCGTGACGAGCCTTAGTGCCTGCTCCTCAGTCAAGTCGCCATAGTGCATGGCCTTTGCTGCTTCGATGTTCAGACGACGCGCGCGCTCGTCTGAGTCAGAGTTCATGGAAACCACCACGCCGGCGCGCGTCATTATTGCGGCGGTATAAGGAATCGCATCGTAGGCTTCAATCTTGTAAGCCCATGAGTCAGCGAAGATGGAAGCACCGGCACCATGTGCGGCGATCTCTTTCGCGACTTTGTAACCTTCAAGCACGTGCTGGAATGTTTTGATCTTGAAACCAAATTCATCTGCGATATTGATGAGCATCAGAATTTCATCTGATCGATAAGAATGGGCGTGAACATAGCGCTTGCCTTCGAGCACCTCGACTAGCGGTTCGAGCTGCAGGTCACGACGCGGTGGAACCAAGTTCTTCTCACCCTTTGCGACAGCAGCGCGATATTCATCCCAAGTCGCTTTGTAATCACGTGCTCTCGTAAACGCGTCGCGGATTGTTTCCTCAACACCCATTCTCGTGTTTGGGTAGCGTCGGGTGACTCCTGGTTGGTTAGGTGTGCTCGAACGCTTCACATTTTCGCCAAGTGCAAACTTGATCCCCGGCATCGCACCCGGAAAAATAAATTCAGAAGCAGGACGACCATATTTGAACTTGACGACAGTGTTTAGTCCGCCAATCGGATTCGCCGAACCGTGCAATAGGTTAGCGGCGGTTACGCCCGCAGCAAGCTGTCGGTAGATTGAAATGTCCGTTGGATCAAGCACGTCACGTGTGCGAACCATCGAAGTCACCGACAACGTTCCCTCATTAATCGTGTCGAGCATTGAGTGCGAGTGACAATCGATGATTCCCGGCATAACGAACTTGCCCGTCGCATCGATGATCTTTGCACCAGCCGGAGCAGTCAGATTTTTTCCTACGCCCGCGATCTTACCGTTACGAATTAACACGTCGGTGTTGGCCAAAACACCGCGTGTAATCGTCAACACTGTCGCGTTGCGAATAAGGGTTACATTTTGGAGTGCGCTGACTCTGTCAGCGCTCTGCCCGAAAAGCGGCGACAGAGTCGCCGCACTCCAAAAAGTCGTGACTAACAAAAGGATGGCGATAAACCTTCTCATGATTTACTCCCTTTAATTTGGCTGACCGATGCGAGTTGCCGTGAACGTTCCCGGCGCGCTTCCCGTAATCGTCACACTTCCACTGATCTGATTTCCGCTCAGCGTGCCAACAAAAGCCGCTTCCTTTGTTTGCCCCTCGAGATTGAGAGGAATAGTGAAGCGAATCTCACCGCCCGCTGACAGTGAAGCATTGGCTAATTCGCCGGTTCCCAACGTGCCTTGAATTGCGCCCCGAAGTCGATCGCCCTCCTGCTGTAAGTTGAGAGTTACAACCTTTGCTCCCTGGCCCAAGTCAATATTGAGGGTCCACGCTCCGGTGAGACTTGGACGTTGCTGCTGTGTACCAGTCGGGGTCGTTCGGAGCTCAACCGGTTTTCCATCGATAAAGACGTGAGCAACTCGACTATTCCGGTCAAAAAGATCGCCACGCACGATCGTGAGGTTGGCAATCTTGCCTGGTTCAATTGAGCCAAGTTGATTATCAACTCCGAAGATCTGTGCAGGCCAAAGTGTCAAAGCTTTCAGGGCATCTTCCGTCGACAAGCCGTTTTCGATCTCTTTGTTTGCATTTGCGAGAAACTCGGAAATGTTGGTCATTGATCCCGATTGAAACGCAAAACGCACCTTCGCCTTTGCGAGCTTGCCTGCCGTTTGTTGTGCTGCAACACGTTCGCGCAACACTCGTAATGTTTCAGGATCTGCTTCCGGAATTGCTACAGTCGTACGTCTTGGCAAATTCAACGACAGCAGTACCGGGACATTCTGTTTCGCTAGTCGATCTGAGAGTTGTTCTGATTCACGACCACCGGCAATGATTGCTTTCAACTTGAACTCCTGCGCTAGATCGAGTGCCCGTTCAATTTCGCGTTCGCGATCGGCATACATCACAACTGGTAAACGCCCGTCGAGCACGGGGAGCAGTGCTGCGAGAGAACGATCGACATCCGGCCTTCGAGTACCTCTTGGCGAACGCTCGTAGATTTCCAACGACTGCCGGTAACGTCCCGCATCGAGCAGCATTTGACGCAGTGTGGCAAACACTCCCATCAATGAACCCGGGTAACCTCCTCGCAACGGAGTGAAACTGACGTGCATCGCCACGGGGGAACGCACGATCATCTGTTGTGGCGTTTCTCCAGACAGATTGATCAGCGCTGACTGGCCGAGCCAAATTCCTGTGCGGGGCAGTGTGAGCGCAGTCGTTATCCCGATGTTTCGCGACGCCTCGAGATCGCTGCTGCCAGCGCGTATGACGTCTTCGACCATAACTTCGGGTTGAAGACCAACTGGCTGCGTCGAGTTTGGGCCACCAGGACTGGGTCGAGGAGCTGCCTGAAAGAAGCCACCTCCC
>PSRF01000213.1 GCA_003175865.1 Blastocatellia bacterium | reverse complement strand
TTAGTGCGGGTGGGGAAGTTTGCGCCGAGCCGTTCAATTGGCCAATAAAGCGGTAGCCTTTCCGTGGCAGGGTCTCAATGAAACGCGGCGTCTCGGCATTGTCATCGAGTGCCGCTCTCAGCCGCTTCATAGCGTTGTTCAGGCCCTGATCGAAATCCACAAAGGTGTCGGCGGGCCAGAGCTTCTTCTGTACTTCCTCTCTCGTGACGACCTCACCGGGATGCTCCAGGAGCATGGCGAGGATTTCCACGGGCTGCCCCTGCAGCCTGATCTTCATTCCCTGTTTGCGGAGTTCTTTGGATCGCAGAGCTAGCTCATACACGCCGAAGTGGATGATAGGCGACTGTGATGCGGATGTTTTCACTGCGACTGCACCAGCAGGATAGGAAGTCTAACAGCAAATGGCTTTTGTTAATACGTCGTATTCGTAACAGGCACTCGCTTAAGCTCTGTCCTTTCAGCTACTTAACTATACATCATCTTCTCCGCACGGTAACAGCCACGATTCATTGATCACCTGCCCTACCGGCACAAGACTCCGGCCAGCCGGAGGTCTTGTATGCATATTTTGCGATGGCAACAACTTTTATTGGCGGCTCTCTGCTGTGCTTGGCTTTCATCAGGTTTGCTCAGGGCGCAGAATCTGACCGTGATCGGCGGGACTCATCCTCAGCGACAGCTCGCCGCCTGCATCGAGCACATAACGGCTGGGGACCTGGATAAATTTCCGGGCACAGACCACTGGATGACCATTGTCATCCTTGAGCACGAAAAGTTTCTACAGATGAGGGATAGCTTCCACGCGCAGCGGACCAAGCTTGCCTTCTCCCACATCCCCAGTCGAAGAATGTATCTTTCATCCCGTGTGTTCCGGGATAGGGACAACGCCATGCGCTGCATTCCTCATGAATTGGGTCACTTTGTGACGCACAGCCCATACGAAGGCAGCGCCGAGTTGGCGGCGGAGAGAATAAGAAAGCTCGCCCGAGAGGTATGTACCATGTCGATTGAACCTATTTCAGCTCGGGCGCTTTCCGAAGGCAGCTCGACGATTCCGCTGACCAAGAAGGATTTCTAAGCCTCGTGGGACCTACTTAACTTCCGGGCAGTTCGGGAGTGCCAGCTTAGCAATCGTCTTCGCGGCTCTTAACCCTGATTTCAGTTTTCATTGTTTGCCCATATCGGAGTGAGGCAGAGAAACACTTTTTCAGTCCATGTTTAGGCTTCTCATCAGGCCGGTGCCCGTTTCCTGTATGGGTCCTATTGCAGTGGGGCTGTGATCAGGCACATGTTTCTGATCGGTGTTCCCATCGCAAGCTTTACGAGCCGCGCATTCCGTGGGTCGAGAACGGATGCTCGCACAATGAACGCAAACTGCACTGGGGGCTGAGAATGAAGTCGGCGACAACGACCACAGTCGCTCAAGTACTCACAGCCCTCCCCTGTTTGTCGTTGGGCATTACAGGATCGCCGATGGCGACGGTATTGCCAAGCGCGATACGGATCGAGCCGGACGTACGTTTTTCTCTCAGCCCTGTAGAAATCACTTCGTCTCGCGCGTCACCTAAATAGAGACGGCTTCGCAGATGCGGACCGGCCGTACTGGCCACGCGAGCACTTAAAGATCCAATTGGTCGAGTGTCTTGTCAGCACAACTCATAGAGAGGCAACCATGAGCAGCACATCTAAGACGCAGAACCTGCGCGAAGTTGAAGTTTTCCGGCACCAGAACCAAGTCACAAACACTGTCGTACACGTTAATCTTGCGGACATCACCCACGACGAGAGCCTGGTTCGACCCAGCCCCGCCGGCAACTGTCTGAACTGGGTGCTTGGTCATCTGAGTTGCATCTATAACAACGTGCTGCCGCTTCTCGGCGAGTCCCCGGTACCTGAACAGGAAGCGCTGAGGCGCTACGACCGCGGCTCTGCCCCAATTACCAGTCCCGCAGATGCGATGAAGATCTCGGACCTGATTCGAGTCTGGGACGAGTCAGTCAAGCGCCTTGACGCCGGACTCGCAAAACTCACTTCCGAGAAATTGGACCAGCGTGTTCCGAATTCTCCAACGAACAACCCGAACGAAACGGTGCGTTCGCTGCTTTCGACCATCGCGTTTCACCAGGCATACCACGCTGGTCAATTGGGCGTGCTGCGCCGGATTGCAGGCAGGCCTGGCGCGATCGCCTGATCGCAATATTCTGACGCAATCGCTTTGTCTAGCCGAATCGCGGATCACGAAGGAGAGCCAATCAATGAAGACGAAAGATGAGTCGAAAGAATGTGAGGTTATCGACGGCTGGCGGCAGCGACACCCCGGCCCTGCCAGCGCTAGTCGATCGGGCCACCTTTCAAGCCCAAGTGGATGCCCTGCGGGTTCGGGAGAAGGCGCACACGCGTGGGTGACGCGATCGCGGCAGCCCTCTTTCGTAATGGTGTGTTTATAGGACTCGTGCTTTGCAACCCTTGTCATGGGCACCGCCGAGGCGCCAGGCGGAAAATCAGATTGGTCACGCCTCCTGCGGGCTTTACACCTATGAACGGTCGCGTCAATGGCACAACCCCGCCTTATGTGCGGGTGTGGACCAGCGGTCATCCTGATCTACGGATTTCCAGAGGATTGGGCCGAATAGCAGGCCATTGTGCCCAGGTTAGCCCAGCGCTTCACAGTCCTTGCCGTCGACCTTTCCGGAATGGCCGCTCGGCGCCGCGGAGCCTGCGGCACCATGGCCAGCCTCAAACATTTGGGGAATTCGCGAATCCAAAAGCCTGTTCCGCAAAAGTAGTCGGGAACCGTTTCACATCGTCGCTGTCCAGTTCACTTTTTCGACCAAGTCATCAGCCCTAATAGCGACGTTGTCTACACGACCATCGTTAAGAAGCCGGCGAGCTGCTGCCCTACGATATCAAGTCCCAGCCAGCTGCTTCCCTATCTGTCGGGAATGTCGGCGAGGGCGTGAGCCTTTCCCGTGATGGAAAGTGGATCGCAAGCTGGAACCTGCGACTGTACGTGGCCGAGACGACTCCGTGCTCTGTGTTGGCGCGGGAGAACCTGCTGGCCTTCTGCGAGCGCATCTGCTGGGCATGTATCGGCTGACCATCATCGACATCGTCAAACAGCTGGCCGAGCGCGCGCCGGGACGGAATCGTCGCCACACCTACCTTCATTCCCATGTTGCCCGGTCCACCCAAGCGTCTGATCGGAACGCTCGCCGATTCCGAACCCGTGCTCAGTGCCTTCCGCGACATTCTTGCTGGCGATGGCCTCGACGTACGGGTGTGCGATTGATTGGGGCGAGGTTAACGTCACCGGCAGCTTAAGGCTGCCCATGATCGGGATCGACCTTCTCATCCCATCTAAGTCCGTGAGGAGCCCGTGGTGTACAAATTGGACGTGGTTGCGGTGGCGTTTCTCAGCTGCACGCAATGTTCATAAGAAAAGGAATTGTCGGGCGGCGAGAGGATTCGAACCTCCATAATCTTTAATAAGGTTTGGGCGATCCTCGGTCCGCGAAAGGAAGTGCAACGCCAAGAATCACTGAACCGTGGTGCTGTTCGACGTGACTGCCGTAACTCTACACCTTGGTCGCGCTAAAGCTTTTTCTTTACAAGCTGTTCCCTCCACGATGAGCATCGACCTCCATTCCGCCGGAGTCTCTCAAAATGGTCAAAAATCCGCTCTGGAAATGCATTCGTTACCTCAGTAACTTTTGCCTCTCCGCTGTGGCCTCCATAATCGCACCTGTTTCACCGCAGGCAAAATTTTCGGGAGCTATGAATCGATAGATTAATGGGAGGCAACTTGAAGAGCAGGGCAAATCACAAACTCAGTTTAGCAATCTTGGCGAGCATCGTATTGCTTGCATCATTCGCTTCAGCGCAGTCGCTGAACTCCGGAGCGCAGCCGATCGCATTGAACGCTCAGCTGGCAGAATCGCTGACGGTCTCTTTATCCGCTAATGCGGTGAACTTCACTCTGGCGGCTGGTAGCGCCTCTAACTCCGGCAGCACAAACGTTACCGCGACTACGGCGTGGGTTTTGAAGCCGGGCCGGACGCAGGTGACGGTGGATGCATATTTCGCCAGTGCTGCAGCGGCGTTGACGGATGGCGCGGGCAACAACATTCCATCTTCCGCCTTCAAAATTTCGGATAACGGCGGCGCATCCTCGCCTCTGGTGAACACTGTCGCGTTCGGTGCTGCTAACGCCGGTTTGCGACTCGCTACGGTCGCGATCACCGGTGCTAACAAGAATTCCAACCGCACCGACAACATGGCGTTCAACATCGACCTGAGTGGAGGTACGCTGCCTCAGCTTCCGGCTGCAACGTACACCGGCACTCTGAACATTCAGGCGCAGGCGACTCCGTAATTAGGTCGGCTCGAAATTACCACCGCCGAGAACCGGGTGAGAACAGCTCGGTCCTTTGCCTCCCCTAGGTACTTCTTCCACTGAGATCACATGAAACTGCCCGCCAAAACCCGAATCGTCGCCCTGATCGCCGTTCTTACAACGGCCTGGATCGGCGCGTCGGCCCAGGCGGTCAATTCCGGAGCACAAACGATCATGTTGAATGCGACTTTGAGTGAGTCGGTAAGTCTGACCCTCTCAGCCAACGCAGTGAACTTCAATTTGACTGCGGGCAGCGCGAATAATCCGGGTAGCACCTCGATTACGGCCACTACGACTTGGGCGTTGCGTCCGAATCGCGGCAGCCTCAGCGTGTACGCATTCTTTGCTAATTCCGCTTCAGCTTTGAGCGATGGCGCGGGCAACAACATTCCCAGCACCGATTTCCAGATTTCAGATAACGGTGCGGCATTTCAGGCGCTGACCAGCACCGTGCCGTTCGGGGGCGCCATTGCCGGCTTGCAGCTTGCGAACGTGCGCATCCTTGGAAACAACAAGCAGGGCAGCCGGACCGACACCATGAACTTTAACATTAATTTAGGAACTCTGCCGTCGCTGCCGGCGGGAGTCTACAGCGGCACATTGACGATTCAAGTGCAGGTCATCTGAAGAGGTATCGTGTGTAAGCTAGTCCGAAGAGCCGTCCTTTGTGTCCTGATTGGGCTCGCATCCCTGTGTGTGCGCGCCCAGACGGTCCGTCCCCTGATTGCGGAGCTCAGCAACCCTGCCAAGGGGCGCGTGGAATACGTGAATGACAGCGACACTCCGCTGAACGTGGTCCTTTCCGCTCGAAGCTTCAGCGTTTCGGAAACCGGAGAAATCTCATATCGTCCGCTTGATCCCGGCATTCACTTGAAATTGTCATCCACAAGCTTTCGTGTTCAGCCACACGACAGCTTCTTTGTCTTCTACGAAGCAAAGACCGACTCTTCAATTGCGTGGTTCGTCATCTACGCGGCATTTTCCGGCTTTGCGTTTCGTACACAAAATGGTATGAACGTGCGGCTCGAGCTGCCCCACACCGTCTATCTGCTTCCCAAGGAGTCGCTCGACAAGTCGCAGGTCGCAATCACGCGCGTGGCCTTCGATCCCCACGCCCGCAAGATTCTGGTCGAAGTCGAGAACAAAGGCGACTACTTTGGCCGCGCCATGCACACATTTGTTACCGCCTCTCACCAGAAGGCGGAAGGCCCGGGATTCCCCGTATTCCCGCACAGCAAGCGGCGCATTGAAGTACCCACACCAGACATGCAACGCCCCGAAGCCGTTGTTGTGGACTTCGAACGTTTCAAGCTCGAGGAGAAGCTCGGTCCCTAGCGGCGGTTGTCATGGCATACTCGAAGACGGCTGTTCTGGTGCTGATCGCAACTTTCCTCGCGACACTGCCTGCGAGCTATGGCCAGGTGTTCAAAGTTCAGGGCGGAACCTCGACTCTGCTCGATGCTCAGGGCGGCTCAGTTGAATTCAGAGCTCCCAGTTACAGCGGCAACTTCGGCCTCGGTTTTTATAACGGCTCCTTCCAGATCGGAGCCGTTGTACGCTCGCAAGTGCACGGGTACAACCTGACTGCCGGCGACGACTCTGTTCTGTTTGATCTCCCGACCGATTGGTTCGATGGCACGCACTACTTCCTGGCGCGAGGATTAGGCATTTCGCGCGTTGTCGGAAACAGCAGTTTTCGTTTCTTCGGCGGGACAAGTTCCACCGGATTCTCCACAGGATTTTTCCAGGCGGCGCGCAGCGACAATGCCACCGCACTCCTTTTTTATAACTATCGTCTAAGTTCGCGACTCCGGCTCGTCTCGCGTAACGTTGTCTCGAAATCCAAGACTTCTCTGCAGGGCGTTTCCTGGCGGCCTGCCCGCTGGCTCGAAGTGGCCGCGACCGGCGGACTCGGATCGGATCAGCCTTATGCCGCTTCTGGATTTAACATTGAGACCGACAAACTCGCCTTGCGGGCCGCCTACATCGGTACCGGAACTCGCTTCCGTCGAATCGCACTTGTCAGTCCTCTTGCCTCTGAGGTGCAGAAAGGCAACATCGAAATCGCTTACCAGCCCAATCGAATTGTGAGCCTTAACGGTGGGCACCACAATATACTCGAACCGCTCACGCCTGATGCACCATTTACGCCCGCATCGGTCAACGAGATCGGCACCAATTTTCACTTGGGACGCAGCTACTTCGGCACCGGATTCTTTCAGTCCAGCGTGCTGGCCCGAGTCACTGATGGGACGAATTTTTATGCGGGCCGTCGAATCACAAGCAATATTGACGTTACCGCCAATTACTTTACAAGTAAGAGTCGCGGCGGTCAGAAGAACGAGATCGTCTCCGGCACTATTCGCGAAACTTTGTCAAAACGCATGAGCCTCTCCCAGCTGATCACGCGATCTAACGGCCAAACGACGGCAGCGTTTGGAGGTGATCTCCTCACCAACCGGCTGAAGATTCGTGCTGACTATCAGAACGTGTATCTGCCCTACCGCCCGGAGCGCCCTTTCGAGCAAGCACTGGCTCTTAACTTTGCGCTGCGAGTTTCCGGACCGCTGCAGGTAACCGGGGGCACCAACGTCGCGCCCGACGGGCGCCTCCGCTACACGTTTGGCATCAGCACCTATCTTTACCGGGAGCGTGGAATGTGGCGGTCGACAGACGCCGACAAGTTCTC
>PSRF01000010.1 GCA_003175865.1 Blastocatellia bacterium | reverse complement strand
AGCCGACCGACGAGAACCAGTTCGACTCCCGCCGAAAACGTCTCCGAAGCCGAACAGATCTCCTAGAATGTCTTCGATGCCGCCAAACCCTGGCGCGCCCCAACTCCCAGCGCTGCTCGAAACGCCGGAGTGCCCGAAACGATCGTAACGACGCCTCTGTTCTGCGTCGCACAAAACTCCATACGCTTCAGCCGCTTCTTTAAATTTTTCTTCAGCGCTGGCATCGTTAGGATTCTTGTCGGGATGGTAACGCACCGCTAATCGACGATATGCGCTCTTGATCTCCTGATCAGTTGCTGTCCGACTTATGCCCAGCACTTCGTAATAATCACGTTTACTCATTAAGTTGTATTCAATTACCTCTCAAATAAAAACTAGACTTCGGTGGTCGTCGCATCAGTGGCAGGTTTCAACATTGCAGCTGTGAGTAGTGCGGCAGTACGTTCGAGATTGTTGAGGGCTTTGTTAAGTTCCTCGACGTCGCCGCCCTTAGTTGCTGCATCGGCTTCAATGAAAACTCGTCCGGCGATGTCCTGATCGTTCTCTGAAAGCAATCCGCCAAACTTAGTGAAGGACTTTTGCGTGTTGCGCAATAGAGATTCGAGTTTTGAGCGTAATATCAGAATCTCTTTTGTATCGCGATCACTCTGCGCAAACTCCTCTGACTCACGAATCAATCGTTCAATCTCATCGGGAGTCAAACCAGACGTTGGTGTGATGCGCATCTGTTGTTCGCGACCTGTCGATTTGTCTGTGGCGGAAACGGAAACAATACCGTTCGCATCAACCTCAAATGAAACCTCGATCTGTGGCACCCCGCGTGGACTCGGCGGAATCCCGACGAGTTCGAACTTGCCTAGCGAACGATTTCCTTGTGCAACTTCGCGCTCGCCCTGTAGCACGTGAATCTCCACAGACGATTGATTGTCAACGACGGTGGTGAACGTCAAACTGTTGCGAAGTGGGATGGTTGAGTTGCGCTCGATAATCTTGGTAAAAAGTCCGCCACGCGTTTCAAGTCCTAAACTTAGAGGCAGCACGTCAAGCAAGACGATGTCTTTGACGTCGCCACTTAAAACGCCGCCCTGAATTGCCGCCCCCATAGCCACAACTTCATCGGGGTTAATCTCGGAAGAGGGCCTCTTGCCGAAAATCTTCTCGACAGTACGTTCGACAATTGGCGATCTGGTTTGTCCACCAACGAGGATCACCTTGTCGATGTTAGTCGCCTGGAGCTTTGCATCCTGCAAGGCTTTGTGACACGGTTCAATCGTTTGTTCGATGAGATCCTTGACAAGTCCTTCGAACTCCGCCCGAGTAAGTGTCTTGTTAAAGTGTTTCGGACCCGACGCATCCGCGGCAATAAACGGGAGGTTGATGTTCGTTTCCGTTGTTGATGACAGTTCGCACTTGGCACGTTCAGCGACTTCCTTCAAACGTTGAAGTGCAAGTCGATCCTGGCGCAGATCAATCCCGGTATCGGCGAGGAACTGCTCAGCCATCCAGTTCATGATTCGTTCGTCAAAATCCTCGCCGCCGAGAAAAGTGTTGCCGGAAGTAGATAGGACTTCGAACACACCTTCGTTCATTTCAAGAATCGAAATATCAAAGGTACCCCCACCAAGGTCGTAAACTGCAATTCTTTCAACGCCAGATTTACCAAGGCCGTAGGCTAAAGCGGCCGCAGTTGGCTCGTTGATTATTCGCTCAACCCGTAAACCGGCGATCTTGCCGGCGTCTTTTGTCGCCTGACGTTGAGTGTCGTCGAAGTAAGCCGGAACGGTAATGATCGCATCAGTGACCGGTTCACCAAGAAAGTCCTCGGCAGCCGCTTTTAATCGTTGCAAAACGATGCCTGACAGTTCCGGTGGACTGTAACTGCGGCCCTGAACCTCCACGCGCGCGTCGCCGTTTGACGAGTCCACAATCTCGAATGGCGACGTATCGCGCATTCGCGTGACTTCCTGGGAATTAAACTTTCTGCCGATCAGACGTTTGACAGCATGAACAGTGTTCGCAGCGTTAGTGACAGCTTGACGTTTCGCAATTTGGCCGACCAACCGTTCACCCTTATCTGTGAAGCCAACTACGCTCGGAGTCGTGCGGCCGCCTTCTTTGTTAGGCACAATCTGAACGGCGCCACCCTCCAAGACTGAGATGCAACAGTTTGTTGTTCCTAAATCGATGCCGATTGCTTTACCCATGCTTTTGTCAGTTTGTCAGAATTTTGTCAGGACCGTCGTGCGACTTTCACTAAAGCAGGCCGTATTAGTTTGTCGCCAAGTCTGTAACCCGCAACGAGCTCCTGGGTAATAACATCAGGATCGTATTCATCAGAGATTTCTGTTTCAACTGCCTCGTGAATGTGAGGATTGAAATGTTCCCCAACAGCTGGCACGGCCTGTACACCCAAAGCTTCAAGGACGCCATTGAGTTGTCTGTAAATCAGATCGACTCCGCTGAGGAAGTGTCGGAATTCGTCCGATTCAGTTGCCTCGACTGAGGCTTCAGTTTCGAGAGCGCGCTTTAGGTTATCGAGTACAGGCAACAGCTTTCCGGCGACATCAGCAACGACGCGGTTATACGTTTCGGCGCGTTCGCGTTCCACACGTTTTCTGTAGTTGTCGAAGTCCGCCTGACGTCGTGCCAATCGATCTTTAAGTTCGGCGTTTTCAGCGTCGACCCGTCGCAACTCTGAACGAGTGGCAACGAGCTCCGCAGTGTCAGGTCCGCCACCAAGCTCCTCCAGATTGGAGAGACCGAGTGTCGGCCCGTTCTCTTCATTTTCCGCGAAGATATCTTCGTTGTCGCTCTCCGGGTCTTTATCCATGTCCGCAGGCTCAGTCGGCGTGGAATTATCATCTTCCATATCGTTATCGACAAATCTCACCGGGATTCGTTTTGGGCGCCTGTCGTTTCTGTCCGGTGCCATTAGGAAGGACTGTTGCAAAACCTAACTCAGGTGGCTGCTTGTTCAGCGAAGCGATGCTCAATTAATCGCGCCATGTAGTTTACCATAGCCATTATCCGCGCATATTCAATTCTCATCGGACCCACAACGCCTAATGTTCCGATGTTCTCATTTGAACCCAGCCTATAAGGCGCAGTAATTAGTGCGCAGTTTCGCATTGAACTCGCCGGGTGCTCTCGACCGATTACCACGTGCACATCACCAAGGTAACTCTGGGCGTCGTGACTCACACACTCGTTCAATATCTTTATCAACCGTGACTTCTCTTCAAACGTGCGGAAAAGTTCTCTCATCCGTTCAATGTCAATAAACTCTGGCTTCGTGAGAATATTAGAGGTCCCGTCAATATAAACCTCACCACTAGTTCCCTCTTCGCCCTCGAGACTCCGTTCACACAACAACACCGCATTGCGCAACAGCTGATCGTAGAGTGCCTTCTCTTGTTTCATCAGCTCTACAATTTCTGCACGAATAGCAAGCAAGCTCTTTCCGCTGAACTCGGAATTTAGATAACGGGCTGTTCGGTCAAGCTCATCCTGGGTCAGATCATCGCTCGGCCTAATCACCTTGTTGTGAATAATGTTCGATGTGGAAACAAGGACTACTAGTATTCGCTTATCGGGAAGTTGGACGAACTCGATATGTTTTAGGCGGTTGTCAGCAAGGGAGGGAGAAACCACGATCCCAACATTCTGCGAAAGCGCTGACAGCACATGCGAAGCGGTTTCCATCAAACGATCTGGCGACGCAGTGGCAGCAACATTAACTGCGAATAATTCGTCGATCGCTTTCAAGTCTCCGCGGGATAGGCGTGCCTCCCCGAGCATGTTATCGACGTAATAGCGGTAACCCTTGTCAGTTGGAACCCGGCCTGCAGAAGTATGTGGCTGCTCAACCAGACCCCCCTCCTCCAGATCAGACATCACGTTCCGAATTGTGGCCGGACTCCAGCCGTAACCGTGCGAAAAACGGTCCGAAAGCACTCGCGAACCCACCGCTTCACCCGTAATTACGTGCTCCTTGATTAGAGCAGCGAGCAAAGCCTGAGCGCGCGGATCAAGAGGTGTAGACTCGGCTGTTTGTGCGTGGGAGGTGCGACGGGGCATTCTTTAAATTCTTTTGTGGAGCTTTCGTGTGCCGGTTTGTCCTGCTAAGTTACTGTCAAATCGGCTATTTGCAGTATAAAGTATTGATTCAGACGGCTGCAAACTGAACGCCACTCCAGACCCTTTCCGATTCCTCCTCAGCCGTTCCAACCTATTGAATCTGGTCAAAGTTGTCGATACTTTTGACATTAAGTTCTTCATTTAGAGTAGTTTACAGTTCGACTTAACAGCAAGCCAAATGAGCGCTTTGCGACTTCCCAAAGGCCAACTCCAGTGTGGCCTCGGCGAGTTGACGCAGTCACTTGCCCGTCTTTAAGATTAGTCCCGCTGGATCTCATCTGGTCATACTGGCGCTGTTAAGTTAGTACATAACTTACCCGTCACTCCTCGCATCTGCGGGGCTGTCCCCAAGACCAGTAGGTCGTACATCTTCCGCACGAAAGCAGTACCCGCGATGAGTGAACTGGAAAAATATTTTGCTGACGCATTTCGCCATCTAGGCGGCAATCGCGGTGTACCTGAGATCGACGTGAGGTTTTATCCATACGCAGGTCTCCGACACACGATCAGATTGCGCTCGGGAAAGGTTTATGTTCGGCTTTCAGATCTTTGCAAGTCTGCTCCGCCTGATGTTGTGCGATCACTTGCTTGGATTCTAGTAGCCAGACTTCTCGGCAAGAAGATTCCAACTATACACGACCGAGTATATCGCGATTACTCGCTTGCTCCTGAAGTTATGCGTTCATCTGACCTAGCACGTCGCGGACGTGGACGTAAGATGATCTCTTCAGCGCAGGGTGAGTTCTATGATCTCGATCGAATGTTTGCAAAACTAAATCGCCGTTACTTTGATAGCGGTCTCGAAAGACCGACCATCACCTGGTCGCAACGACGTACACGCAGCATCCTCGGTCACCACGATCACATTTACGACAGCATTACGATTAGCAAGACACTGGATTCCGAGGAAGTGCCCGAGTGGTTTGTTGAATACATTCTTTATCACGAGATGCTGCACATCAAACACCCGGCGAGGTTAATCAACGGGCGCCGTTATTATCATACGAGTGCTTTTCGACTTGATGAGCGGCGATTCCAATATTACGGCCAGGCACAGAAGTGGTTGGAACGGCTGGCACGTCAACGTCGTGTTCCGAGGGCCAGGGCGGCTTAGCACAAGTATTGGAACCAACCTCCGCGAAGTGCGTTACAACAAACGAGGTAGGTGGGCTCCTCAAAAAGGGTGACCGTTTCTGGACACTGTCCTTAGTTTCTGGACACTGTCCTTAGATGGTCGCCCTTTTAATATTGTTAATGTTCAATAAGCTTAGCTTGTCGATGATTTGCGATTCGTTCTGGGCCGAGTAATGCGACAAGCGAGCTTATCGGACACTTTTGCCCTGCTGGACAAACTTTGAGGCTGCTGGTTAGACTACGCGATTCGTTGTGGGCCCGTATGGCTCACTGTCACACGCCAACTTCAGTTAGACATATTTTCAGACGGAGAATTCAGTTTTATGGCAATTCCTGCAACGCAAATCAGACGTGGGATGGTAATCGTTTTTGAAGGTCAGCCTTGCAAGGTCGTCGAATTTCGCCACCATACGCCCGGGAATTTGAGAGCGATGGTCCAAACCAAACTCAAAAACATTCGCACCGGATCTTCTTTTGAACATCGTTTTCGCTCCGCCGATACCGTGGACCGTGCTTCGTTAGAACAACATGAGATGGAGTTTCTTTATTCTGATGGTTCCCATTATCATTTCATGAATACTGAAAACTACGAACAGACAGCATTGGGCGACGAAGAACTGGGAGATGCAGCTCAGTGGCTTACTCCAGGTGTGAAGATCCAGGCGGAGTTCTATGAAGGTGCGCCTATTGGCATCGATCTGCCTCCGACGATGGAGCTGACTGTCACCCAAACTGAGCCGACACTAAAAGGCGCTACAGTTTCTAATGTCAATAAACCGGCAACACTCGAAAACGGAGTCATCATTCAGGTACCGCCATTTATCAATGAAGGCGATCGCATCCGAGTCGATCCGTCAGAGGGTCGCTATATCGAACGCGCCAAGTAATCGTTGCTGAGGCTGATGGCTAGCGCCTGAGCCGAGGCTTGAGTTGCTGCTCAAGTATGTACCTGGCTTACAGTCTGCTGCTGACTCTTGGACTCATCGTCCTAATCCCACGTTTCATTTACTTCGGAGTCGCACACGGCAAATACATCACCGGCTTTCGTGAACGACTCGGTCTCGTAACACCGTTACCCAACAACCAAGCTTCAACCATCTGGCTGCACTGTGTTTCTGTTGGCGAAACACAGGCAGCCAGACCCCTTGTTCAGCGACTGCGTGCGGAATTTCCAGCACACAACCTCGTAGTCTCAACCATCACACGAACAGGACAGCAACTCGCGCGGGACGTCTTCAAAAACGATGCAACTTCGGTCGTTTATTTTCCTTTTGATTGGCGCTTCTCAGTCAGAAGGGCGTTACGTCGTATCGATCCTGCTGTCGTTGTTGTGATGGAAACTGAACTGTGGCCTAACTTCCTTCGTGAATGTCGCAAACGCTCGATTCCTGTTGTTCTTGTAAATGGCAGAATCTCTGGCCAATCTTTCCGTCGCTACAAACTCATAAAGTTCTTCATGAAGCGCGTGTTGTCGGATATCACAGTTGCCCTGATGCAATCGAATGAAGATGCAAAACGGATCAATGCGCTTGGTATGAACGAGGAAAATACTTATGTCACAGGAAATCTCAAGTTTGATGCGCCGGCAAGGCCCTTGACTGATTCGGCTACTGAGCAATTGCGACAACGATTCGGTTTCAAGAGCGATACATCAGTAATTCTTGCCGCCAGCACTCATTCCACTGAAGAACAAATCGTGCTCGAGAGTTTTCGTACGTTGAAATACGGGAAGAGGCACCCAGTAAGACTATTGCTCGCACCTCGTCATCCTGAACGATTTCGTGAAGTCGCAGAACTTCTCCAAAAATCCGGACTCAACTGGGCGAGAAAAACCGATCCACAACAACCTTCAGATGCACTTGCCGACGTTGTTTTGCTTGATACGATCGGTGAGCTGCCGGCAACGTACTCGTTAGCAACCGTTGTATTTGTTGGTGGAAGTCTCATCGATAAGGGAGGACATAATGTTCTCGAACCGGCAGCGGCGGGTAGAACTGTAGTGACGGGGGCCTTCACACATAACTTCAACGCGATCGTCACGCTCCTGAATGAAGCCGATGCGATCGTTCAATTGCCGAGGCTGGACAGCGATGACGCTGTCGAAGCTCTGCGAGACACATTTGATGACTTGCTAACGAACACAGCTCGTCGTGAGGAACTTGCGACGCACGGAATGGAACTCATTATCAATAATCAAGGGGCTTCGGATCGAACGCTGGAAATTCTGCGGCGGTTCGTGCCGTCGCCAACCGCACTTCCATGAATCGACGCTCCATCCTCCTGCCACCACTCAGCGCATTGTACGGTGCGTTAACTAAAACTCGGCTCAGTTTGTATCGACGGGGGACATTTCGTACATCGAAATTACCTGCGCCTGTAATTAGCGTCGGCAACCTGACTGTTGGTGGAACGGGAAAGACACCTCTAGTCGAGTGGGTGGCAAAGATCCTTGCCGATGAAGGCAAGAAAGTCTGCATACTTACGCGTGGCTACAAACGAAAAAACCCTGGGGAACACGTTCTTGTTTCAGATGGCGAAAAGATTTTGGTCACACCGCTCGAAGCTGGCGACGAAGCTTTCCTACTCGCGAATAGACTGGTCAGCAGGGCGGCAGTTGTCAGTGACGCTAACCGTATCGCCGCTGGTGAAGGTGCGATGAAACACCTTGGGTCGAACTGCTTCGTGCTCGATGACGGCTTCCAACATCTTCGGCTGGCTCGTGATCTCGATATTGTCGCCATCGACGCTACATATCCATGGGGTGGTGGAAACTTGCTGCCTTACGGTCGACTTCGTGAGCCTCGTAGTGGGCTGAGCAGAGCACACTGCGTTGTCGTTTCGAGAGTTGATCAGATAGAGAACTATCAACCGTTAATGTCTGAACTTCGCCAACTCACCAGTGCACCAATCTTCACCTCCCGCATGAAAACAATAGGACTTGAGCCAATTCATTCTTACACGACTTCCGTCGACTCATCGAAACGTTGTTTTGCGTTTTGCGGCGTTGGAAATCCAGACTCGTTTTTTAGACAGCTATCCTCGCTTGATTTAGAAGTAGTGGAGCGAAAAGCCTATGCTGATCACCAAACGTACAGCCAACATGAAGTCAGCAATCTCGTCAACAATGCCAGACGAGCCGGAGCAGATTGGCTTGTTACGACAGAGAAAGACTCAGTGAAACTCCGCGAGTTGTCGATGGGTCTACCCTGCTATTTTTTGCGAATCGAAATTGAGATTGATAATGAGGTTGAGTTGAAAGGTCTTCTTAAAAAAGCAGCAAACTGTCTCTTTAGTAGTCGCTCTGGTTGAACCATTCAAGCTCTTCTGTCGGACCTCGTACGTCTCGTGTGCCTGTTTGAATAGATCCAACGCTGAACCAATACTTAACGGGCGCACGAGACGTACGCGGTCCGACAGAAGAGCTTGAAGCTTTCGAACGAGGACTCTACTAAAGGGCCAGCAAAACAAGTCAAATTGGTGGTGCTGTTGTTGGCGATGCGCTCGGAGGAGGAGACGCTTTTGTTGCGGGTGTCTTGGTTGCTGCCGGACTCGGTTGGGGCACGTCTTCCGGAACGGCTGCGCGAGACGGCGTCGGGAGGGGAGGATTTTTTCGATTGCTGTTTGAGTTGTCGCTCGTATTCGTATTAGCCGACGGCGTGAATTCCTCAACCGGAGATGGCGACACTGCGGCGTTGGCATTAGCATTTACATTCGCAGGAGATGTCACAGTGCCGCCCGATGGAATACCTTGTTCGCCTTTGCCCGTCGGTGGCTGAGAGGGTTGCACTGGCTGACTATTTGGATCAGCAGCAAGTGTTTGCTGATTCGCATTTGAGTTCTGACCAGATTGGGTGTTTCGCGAGAAGATATAAAACAGTCCAAACAATACGAGTATCGCGACAGCCGACGGAACCAAAATCGTCATTGGGTTGAAACCCTTTGCTCGACGCGCAACTTGCAGTGGTGGTGCAATCGGGACCGTAACCGGTGCGCGCCGCACTTGCTCGAGAGGCTGAACCTGTCGCGGACGAACCACTGTAATCTCGTCATCTGTATCAGCGACAATTGACCTTGCTTCAGTTCCTACCGAACTCGTCCTTGGATTCACAGTCATACCCGCGGCAATCGACAGGTCTTCCAGTAACTCTCTAATGGTTTGATAGCGATTAGCCGGAACCTTCGCCATCGCCCTGGTTACGACCCGCTCTATTGCTGGCGGAATGTCTTTTCGCTCCTCGAGCAGCGACGGGATTGGATCCTGCAGATGCTTCAACATCACAATCGTGGGTGACTCACCTGTGAATGGCAGATGCCCCACCAACATCTCGAAAAGGATCACTCCAAACGAATAGATATCGGAACGCGCATCGATTTCCTGCGACTGCGAGCATTGTTCCGGCGACATGTATTGCGGAGTGCCAATTACGAGATTTGGAGCTGTCAGACCCGCATCAACTTCACCATCGGCCTCGTTGATTTTGGCGATACCGAAGTCCAAGACCTTTGCGTGTTCACCAACTGCTGTAGTGATCAGCATGATGTTGTCGCTCTTAAGATCTCGATGAACAACACCCTGTGCGTGCGCTGCCTGCAACGCATCGCCAACCTGGCGCAAAATGTCAACTGCACGCCCGAGTTGCATCGGTCCCTCTTCACGAATCACCTGCTTTAGCGTCTTACCGTTCAGGAATTCCATCACGAGGAACACGATTCCGTTCTCGTCTTCGCCAAAATCTGTGACGCTGAGTGCGTTTGGGTGTGAGATTCGCGATGCCGCCCGCGCTTCACGTGAGAAGCGTGCAACAATTTTCTCATCGGCAGCGAGTGAGGGTCTCAACACCTTGATGGCTACAGTTTTGTCCATCAACACGTGAGTTCCGCGATAGACAGCACCCATGCCACCTTCACTTAGTTTGGCATCTACTCGATATTTTCCCGCGAGTGTTTGACCGATGAGTGAATCGCCAGTTTTCTCGAGGGCAGAACCGTCACTGGGACAAAGAGTAATCGTGTCAGGATATTCAATTCCGCACTTCGGACAGGTTTTCATGTACGGTTGCGCCTCATAACTGTTTCATTGGGGATTAAGATGAGACTAACATAGCGTTTCGCACGCGGCAACGAAGAGAAAAATACAATCTGATTGCAGATTCAAGTATCCTCAACTCGCACTTTGATCCTCAAAGAGCAATCAATTGTGGAACGCAGAGCGGTAGTCACGGGTGGTGTCATATAACGATAGTGTTGTCTCGCAGTTGATTGGTACCTATTCGCCGCTACTCAGACTTGTGTCAACACTCGAGTTTGCTGTTGGGCTTCACGTTAGTTTCTGTGATTTCGTGGATCGCTTGTGTGGGTAAATAGACGATCCACGAATTCACATGAACTAACAGGAACAAAAACTGACGTTAAGCCTTTTGAAACAATCTCTACCGATCTTGGTTCCTTACTCCCAACAACGTCAGAACGACAAACGGGCGAGAGAAATATTCCCTCGCCCGTGATTCGTAAATTGCTTCCCTGTTTAGCTTGGCTTGACTACCGCAAACACAACCAGCAGCGCAAACAGCACAAGCGACTCAATCAGCGCCAAACCAAGAATCATCATGGTTTGAATACGGCCTGCTGCACCTGGATTTCGTGCTGCACCTTCGCAAGCCGACGCACCAATTCGCGACTGGCCTATAGCACCACCAAAAACTGCAATCGCGAACCCGACGCCTGCTGCCAACGCGCGGTACTTGCTTACCGAGCTCGCATTATCGCCGGCTTCAGCCGCTCCCTGCGCGAAAGCAGTCATTCCGGTCATCAAAATGCCGACAACCGCGAAGAACAACATTCTCATTTTGCTCATTGTCTTCTCCTCAAATCACTTCACTAATCTTCACGCGTACAATCAGCAGTTATGATTTCGCCTGCATCCGGTATCCACCGCCCCTCGAACAACGGCGCTCCAGCGAGACAGACTCTAGTTTTTTGCTTCCACAAATCTGAAGCTATGAAAAGACCGAATGAACGTTGAAGATTTACGTCTGCGCAGCAACGTGTGTGGTCGCATTAACCACATCGCTCATCCACGCGCCAGATAAAGCCTACGTTAAGACAGGAACCACAAAATCTTCACCGACATCATCTTCGTCGTGTTCGTCGTGTGCACCATGCGGCGGGTGTGACACCTCACTCAGATATAACTGCGAAAGAAGTATGAAAACGAACGTCTGCACAAACGCCACGAAAACGCTCAGCGGCATTAGCAAGATCGGTGCAAACCAGGTGACGGGCGGCGCGAGGTGCGCAACAGTCTCCAGGACTTTCTCGTCTGCAAACAGGTTGCCGAACAAACGAATACCGAGAGAGAACGGACGAATAAGGTTACTGATGAGTTCAATCGGGAAGATCAGAGGTGCAATCCACCAGATCGGTCCAGCCAAATGCTTTAGGTGACCAAAGAGTCCATTCTCACTAATGCCGATGTAGTTGTAATAAAGAAACGAACTGAGACCCAACGCAAACGTGACACTCGTTGCAGAAGTCGGACTCATAAATAAGGGAAACAGTCCCATCAAGTTCGAAACGAGAATTAGAACGCCAAAGGTCATTACAACCGGAAAGTACTTCAGCCCGTGTGGCCCAATAATGTCCTCAATCATGCTGCGAACAGCGAGAACGCTGAGCTCGAGTGTTTGCTGACCGTGGCCTGGTTCTTTTTCGGAGAGGCGACCCTTGAGTATCCAGATGACCACGACACTCAGAATGCACGCGACGAAAAACATCACCGTGTACCAAGGGATCGCATTTTCAGGCGTGTATTCTCCAAACACTGCATCCGGTGTGGTACCAAATTTCGCGAAGAACCATTTCCACTTCGGATACGTGTACTGCATCTCGAAATTGTAAACGGCTGGTCCAAGATAATGATTCACCCATTGCACAATGATCGGCGCGTGAAATTCTTCCGCTTCCTCTGCATGCTCTGCTGCTTTATGCGCAGCTTCCTGCAACCAGAACATCAACTGATTTCCTCTCGCTGGATAATTGCGAAATAGAACTCTCGTAGAGCCTCAATAAAAACGGCCACAACAAAACTACTAAGGCCCGCCACGATTGCAGCAAACGGTGCGAGGCCAGACGCATAAACAGCAAGTACTGCCGAGGCAATAACCAAATATCGAAGAATATACTTCGCGAGTGTTATTCGGGGTTTTTGACCATCGACCAACACACCAAACGCTGCAGCAATCGATGACTGCAACCAACGGTGGTTCAACACAGCCAGCGCACCGCCAACGACCAATCCGATTGAAACTCGCCAGCTTCCCATGAAGAGGGCGACAACCGTGGCTGTTGCTGAAGCGAGCACCATCGCACGCAGAATCCTGGCATTTAGACGATGGGACTCAGCGTCCACAATTGCACCTGCATGGGTCATATTGTCAGCAATTTTGCTCATTGCGAAGCCCGAGATTCTAACTGCGAAGACAGTGAGTTGTCGAGTTAGACTTTTGAAGT
>PSRF01000053.1 GCA_003175865.1 Blastocatellia bacterium | reverse complement strand
GGAAGAAGATCATCCCAGTCGCCTTCATCGGTCTTTTCTACCGTAACCATTTTGTCCATGTAAAAAACGGAGACGACATTACCGACATCGAACAGCGACTTTGCCAGTGGGTCTGCTTCCGCTTGAGAGACCGAACTATAGGATCGCGCTACGCCGTTAGTGACGGGTTCACGGAGAATAAACTTCACTGCATTGGGGTTTGGAGTCTCTTCAATATCGCTGATCTTTGGCATAACAGAATGACCTCTAACTCTGATAAAGAATTAATGCTTTCGCGGACATTATAGCGATTTTGGGCGCGTATCGCAGTTCAGCAGAGCCGTTCACAAGGCCTCGAATCGACGGATCAGATCTGGTCCAATTCGCGGTTCCCAGGGGATTTCAGCGTGTTAACTGGTTGTAACACTGCGACGTAAATTGCATTGCAAAGAATCTTGCTAAATTTAGAAACCAAGACTATACTCCGTGCCCTCACTTTGCCCCCCTCTCAAAAGGTGAGTCAATGTGAGATAGAGGCAGACGATAGCGAGGGTCGTCTGCCTCAACCTTTTTGACTGTAGGGGCGGCACTCTGTGGCCGCCCCTTGCCGTTGGAATTTTTGGTGAAGCTTTTGAGACGCTCGATACCTTAAATCGCGAAACGAGTGGAGGATGTTTTCTCACGTACAGACTTGGGCCAACGAAGGGGCGGCCACGAACTGCCGCCCTTATAGTCAGTTGTCAGGCTTCACGCGCCGTTGTAATGTCATCTCGAATCGAAAAGTTTTGGACAACCTCGAGGCGCGATGAACATCGGGATTACTGTCTATCCGACTTACGGCGGCAGCGGAATTGTGGGTTCTGAGCTTGGCAAAGAACTCGCTGCGCGTGGGCACAACGTTCACTTCATTTCCTCAGCACTCCCCACCAGACTTACTGAACTAAACGATCGTGTGCACTTTCATGAAGTGGAGATGATGTCGTATCCATTGTTCGAACATCAGCCCTACACCCTCGCGTTGGCAACGAAGATGTCGACGGTTGCTGAAGAACAACAACTCGATCTTCTTCATGTTCATTATGCGATTCCACACTCCATCAGTGCGATCCTCGCGCGCGAGTCGCTCAAGCCACGCCGACGTCTTCCGGTTGTAACCACTCTGCACGGGACAGACATCACACTTGTAGGCGCCGATCGTTCTTATCTTCCAATCACACGTTATGGAATTGTTCAGTCAGACGGCGTGACAGCGATTTCGAATTATTTAAAGGAAGCGACGAAAGAAATTTTTCACTTCGAAGACATTCGCGTAATTCCAAACTTTGTCTGTCAAACTGATTACCAACGATCGCCAGTGCAGTCGTTGAGAAATTCCTTATCACCGCAGGGCCAGCCATTGCTCGTACATGTTTCGAACTTTCGACCCGTAAAAAGGCCCGTTGATTGTGTTGAGATTTTGGCTCGAGTTTTGAAACAGGGAATCGAGACGCGACTTGTAATGGTTGGCGACGGTAGTGAACGAACAAATGTGGAACACCGTGCACGATGCTTAGGAGTTTTCGATAAGTGCGCATTCGTTGGTAAGCAACCAAGAATCGTTGACTATCTGTCAGTTGCCGATGTTTTGCTTTTGCCCTCTGAACAGGAATCATTTGGGTTAGCGGCGTTGGAGGCGATGGCATGTGAGGTTCCGGTGATTGCATCGAGGGTGGGAGGTCTTCCGGAGGTTGTAACAGACGGTGAGACCGGATACCTCAGTCCCGTCGGCGACGTGGACAAAATGGCCAGGGATGCTGGTCGATTGTTAGCAGATGGAGAGCTTCGTCGCGGCATGGGCAAGCGAGCGCGAGAGTCAGCTATCTCGCGCTATCGCACCGATGTTGTGATCCCGCAGTACATTCAGTTCTATGAAGAAATCCTCGGCAGAGTATCTTTCTAGCGTGTCATTCACTCAATGCGATCATTAATTGTTGGAACAGCTGGCCATATCGATCACGGAAAGAGCGCATTAGTTCGTGCCCTGACCGGAACTGATCCCGATCGACTTCCTGAAGAGAAGCGTAGAGGAATCACGATCGATTTGGGTTTTGCAGATCTTGCTCTTGATGATTTGCGACTGGGCTTTGTGGATGTGCCGGGCCACGAACGCTTTGTGAAGAACATGTTGGCAGGCGCACATGGCATCGATGTGCTGGCTCTCGTTGTGGCTGCGGATGAAAGTGTGATGCCTCAAACTCGTGAGCACTTTGATATCTGCCGTTTGCTTGGGGTAACAGACGGCCTAATTGTGATCACGAAACGTGATCTCGTCGACGACGAGATGATTCTGCTCGTTGAAGATGAAGTTAAGGAATTGGTTGCGAATTCATTTTTAGCCGATGCGCCAGTTGTCAGCGTCAGTGCAAAAACAGGTCGCGGATTAGACGAGTTCAAGACCGCACTGCAGAGCGTCGCGAAGCGTGTTTCGCCACGATCAGATCAACTGGTGACTCGCTTACCTGTCGATCGCGCTTTCTCAATGAAAGGCTTTGGAGCAGTAATTACCGGGACGTTGATTTCGGGCGAAATCAGAGAAGGCGACGAACTGGAGTTGCTACCGCCAAGCTTACCGGTTCGCGTGCGCGGTGTGCAGGTCCATAGCAGACAGGTAAATCATGCTGAAGCTGGTCAGCGAACCGCGGTGAATCTCGGTGGCGTCGATGTCGCACAAATTGAGAGAGGGATGGTCCTTGCTCCTGTTGGATATTTGCACCCAACGCAGATTATTGATGCGCATTTAACTGTCTTGCCAACTGCATCGCGGCCAGTTCGGAGTCGCGCCCGCGTGCGTGTTCACATTGGTGCTGCAGAAGTTCTCGCCCGCGTGAGAGTTCTTGATGAGTCGAATGAAATTTCGTCTGGTAAATCAGGTCTAGCTCAATTGCGTTTAGATTCATCGATTGTCGCACTACATCACGATCGCTTTATCGTCAGAAGCTATTCACCAGCTGAAACGATTGCAGGTGGTGTTGTCCTGAACAGTTTTGCGACCAAACACCGAGGCAAGCAATTGGTTGCCGTTCGTGAACAGTTGCAACGTTTGACGGGTATTGATCCGGTCGCGACATTGATCACACTCGTTGAGATTGCAGGTGAACACGGACTGCGACTCAAGGAGCTTAGAGCGCACACCGGTTGGACCAAGAAAGTTCAGCACGAGTTAGTTTCTAAAGCTCAGTTAGATCATTTAGTACGAGACGCAGGTGGGGTCTTACTCTCGCCAGGTACTTTCGATCGTTTGTCTCAGGAGGTCGTTGTCGAACTAGAGCGGCACCATAAGAAGGAACCGTTATCGCGTGGCATGCTTCGCGAGACTTTGCGTGAGCGTCTCTTTTCACACGTACCGACCGAGATCTTCACTGCTGTTTTAGGTGAGCTTGAAATAAAGGGCTCGGTTATATCCGAGAAGGAAACCGTTCGCCTCCGTGATCACCGTCTTGACATTTCCGAGCAGGACGCAAAACTGCGAGACACTCTCGAAGGGATCTATCTCAATGCACGTATGTCGCCGCCGTCGATGGATGAAGCAATGACGCGGGCAGGACTTGCCACAGCTCAACGTGCACACGCGCGAAAGATCGTTCAGCTGTTAATCGACAACCAGAAACTGGTCCGTATCACGAACGAGATGTTAATGCACGCCGAGGCAGTGTCGGAACTGAAAGCCCGACTCCTCGATTTCGCGGACAAGCATGAACCGGAACGCCTGATTGATGTGTCGGAATTCAAAGACCTGGCCGGGGTGTCTCGGAAGTATGCGATTCCGTTTCTGGAGTATTTTGATCGCGAACGCGTAACTCGTCGTGCCGGTGATAAGCGGTTAGTTTTAAAGTAGTTGTCACGGAGCGTTACTGGAAGGATCAAACACTTGCTTTCGCTTAGTCGCTGGCGTTAACATGCGGGCATCATAAGTAAGAAATTGGCGGCTTTTTCTTAACCTTCATAAGCAAATCGAGGGTCGGAGGTTTAAAAATGAAAAGCCTGAAAGACATTCTGGCCGTAATTGTCGGGATAGCTGCGGCTCTCGGCGCGATCTATTACTTTTACAAATTTGTGACGTTCACCGATCCGGCCGGTGGTCACACCTTTGGCTGGATGGCGCTGGGCCTTGCCGCAGTGGCGTTTGTTTGTGGGCTCATCTATTTCCTGGGTCATGTGAACAAGGAAGAGGAGATCCACATCACACAATAAAGCAAACGACGCCACCCGAAGTAACAGGTTCTTAAACTGGCTCCCTTGGCGGGTGACGTATAGCGTTTGTAAAAGACAGCAAACTTGAACGCCGTTTGTGCACAACCTAAGGCGGCTCATGTGCGCAGACGGCGATTGTTTTGTATTCTCTAAGGAGACACTATAGGTGATGTCCTTTCCACTCTCCCTCTTGCTTTTGCAAGCGCAATTGCGGGCAACACAGCCTGGATATTTCCTGTTCGTTGTTCTTGTGCTTTTGATCGCAGGTGGCGTTGGTTGGTTGATTGCTGCGGTACTCGGCTTCGCGCGATCTCCCGCATTTGGTCCGTCTGCTCGTTGGTTCTCCTACGCAGCCGTGTGTTTGATCATCTACCATCTCCACTTCATTCTGTTTGGAGTGTTTGTTTTTATAGGGATGACACAAACACCAGTCGATCTGTCATTTGCGTTAGGCGTTGGTGCGTTTTTCAACCTTTTCGTTGTGTTAGGCGCGTTCTGCGCGATTATGGGTTTCGTGAAGATGACAAGCCCGCGTTAGTTGTCGTCAGCCCCTGTTTGTTTTCTTGATGAATAAGAAGTCGTTAGCGATTGCCGCGCTGGTTGTACTTGGAAGCGCGGCGATTCTGTTTCTATTGGTCGCTTCGAGTCGCTCTAGCGTCGCTGCCCGCAGTAGGTTTGTGGAGCATCGCGGCGCTCAATTTATCGTCGATGGCAAGCCGTTACGTTTCGTCGGAGCAAACGTCTCGGTCATGTACCGTGATGAAGACCGCGTACGAATGCCGGAGACTCTAAAGCAAGCAGCTCAAGCCGGGATTAAAGTAGTACGTGTTTGGGCATTCGGCGAAGGTGGACCGAATGACGTAAAACCAATTGCTGATTTCGCCGACTGGCCAAGGACTCATTCTCTACGTTTGACTCC
>PSRF01000152.1 GCA_003175865.1 Blastocatellia bacterium | reverse complement strand
GACACTCTATACGACGTACTTGGCGAGCATGTTTCGTTCAGTGCGTTTTGGAATTACTGAGGCCCATGGTCGAGGTGTTGCAATGCAGTTCAACTATCTGGTCGATGAAGGTGGGATTAATTACAGCGCGACGACTGGGAAGTTCAGTGTGGATCAGGCGAAGTTTAAAGCGGGCATCACAAAAATCACACACGACTTACTAACGCTTGAGGCTGAGGGTTCTTACGACAAAGCTAAAGCGATGCTGGATAAGTTTGCTGTCATTCGTCCCGACATGAAGAACGCATTGGACAAACTGACGGATGTCCCTGTGGATATTGAGCCGATCTTCCCGCTGGCGAAATAAGGTTAGGGGTTGGGGGGCACGGGTCCGAGTTCAGGTGTCCAAATGAGATCCTGACGCTCTACCTGGCCCCTAAATCCCTGACCTCTGACCCCTCACTTTGACCTAAACGCCTTCCGAAAAAACGTCGCGATCTTCCATGCATCGATTGCTTTCCAGGGGAGTTCTCCAGTTGTGTAATGACCACATGGCAGCCAGACTAAATCGAGTGGCAGGTTGTGACGACGCGCCTCCGCGATTGCGTCGCGAGAAAGATCGATAGGAAAGGTCAGATCATAACGAGCAACAATGAAACGAATCGGACGATGGCCCATGCGGGCGACTCTCGGTATGTATGGCAAAGGACTAATCGGGGACCAGAACTCTCGTAGCTCGTCGAGCGTCAGATGATCAGCGAATCCAGCGCGCACGTGTGCGGTCGATAGTCCATGCCATACGACATCCGCAACGTAACCCGATACGTGATTGAAGGCACCAGCTGCGAGATCCGGTTCATGAGCAAAGGTCAGAAATGCAATACATGAACCAACGCTGGTACCAAGAATTCCAATTTGTTCGTAACCTTCGCTCTTCAACCACGCAACAGCTGCTCTCGTGTCTAGCACCGCTTGTCGCATCGACTGAATCGTTCGACCAACATTCGTGCAAACGAGATGGTCGGCCCTCTCAAGTTCAGGCGGTTTTCGGTCCTGATGATACGGAAGTGTCAGACGCAACGCCGACATGCCAATCATGTTGAAGATACGACAAGCCTCGACGTGACTCTGAGGCTGCGCATTCCATTGCGGAAGCACAACAACAGCCTTGCGTGACCGTTGGTCATTTCTTGTTTTTGCCGGAAAGAAACGAGCGTAGGCGCGATTGTTTTCTATTGATTGAGTTTGAATCGCACTGGTCCAGGTAAGTTGATCGCCGTCGAGTGAGTAATCGGTAACCGGTGGAAGCTTGAAGAACGCTTCGCTCGTTTCCATTGCGCGAGCGGTGTGATTGCTCATGACATCGCGCGGGTCATCGCCGTTGACGTGATCGAGAACATATTCGAGTCCCCATTCGAATGGCCTGACGAGACGATTGTTGTCACGTTGGTGATACCAGCGTTCCCGCCGGTGCATATAATTCTTCCAGAGTCCCATTGGTGCTGTTGTTAAGAGTTAGAACAGGAGCAAAGCGACTGCCCGAACTCGGCGATTTTGTACGCAGGTTTAGTCAGCCGCTTCGCAACTGTCCTAACTGTGGGTGAGCCGTCGCCAGCCAACCGAAGTTGAGCATCCTAAGATAGACTACCGAAAAAGTAAAAGCGGCCACAATGTTCTGATCCACTAAGCCTATCGCCGTGCCCTTTAGTAGAAACTCTGAGTAGATCATTCAAGCTCTTCAGTCGGACCGCGTACGTCTCGTGCGCCCGCTGATGAATCGATACTTGAGCGATTGCTCGAGTAGCGCACGAGACGTACGCGGTCCGACTGAAGAGCTTGAATGGTCTAGGGAACGCAATAAAAAAAGCACCAGTAGGAAAGTTCCCACTGGTGCTCATGAGTTAGCGATTGGTTGTGCTTAGAAGCTCTTGGCGCAATAGCCGCCAGAAGCATTAACCCAGTTCTGCTGAATCAGGAAGTTTCGATTGCCTAATAGCATGTTGGCTTGCGCGCCATTGACTGTGTAAGTCGAACCAAACGTCCACGCACACTTGTCAGCGTTTTCCTGTCCGCGCGTGTCGTACCACGCATTCAAATCCGGATCTGTAACGGACTCTTCCAATTCATGCGCGATGATCGACGCCATCCCGTCTGCACCACCGTTGCCATTTGGTCCAACATTCTGCGCTGCACATGACGAGGGACAACGATCTGGATTTCCAACGAATGAATATTTGATGTCGGTCCCGAAAATTGTGCCGTGTGTGTGCCAGCCACAATATTGAGTGCAGAATCCTGAACTCGCTGTGACATCCGCCGAGGTCAAAACAAAATACACACCATGAGAGTCGTAAGGAAGGCGCCCGCTTGTTAGTGCCGAACTGACGACTGCCTGAATTGCCGAATCGCTCAGCGATGTACCTTTAGAATAGTTATCTGTTGTGCTTCCACCGTAATTGACTGAGTTGCTGACGTGGTTGTTGCTGCCGTCGGAGTATGTAGTATTGATATTGAAGTAGGGCGAACCACCGATGGTATTAGCAAAATCCGTGAGGATTGTAACCGCACTATTGCCACTCCAGTTGCCGTACCAAATGTAATAGATATTGGTAGTGCCCAGCATGATTGGACCACCGTGATAGTTGATGCCATTACCGCGCCTGGCCGCGGCATTACCAGCGTCCCTGTGGGCATTTTCATTTGCACGATCGTTGTTGTCTTGGCGCATCCGAGCGATGACTTTGTGTTGATTGACGAGTTCCTGCGTGGTGCCTTGCGAACTGGCGGAGTTAATCACTACCGCGGCAGCGAGGAACGTTAAAACGACCGAAAAGGCTAAGACTCTCTTCATTTGTGCTCCTTAACGAGAGGTATCGAGATTAGAGGTCGAGAAATATGACATTCCTCACAAGTTGACAAACGTGAAATCAAGCCCAGTTTCCAGAAAGCGCAATGCTGGGACCGCAAGCGTCTTCGCCTGCTTGAAGCGTGAAACTCAATGTTGGCAGTGCGACAAACACGGCAGGCGAGGACGCCTGCGGTCCCAGCATAAAGTTGATGGTTACTCGAACAAACGCCGGATGATTTTGGGAAGGAGCGGAGCGGCTTTGAGGACTGACCCTGTTGTAAACCGTCGCGCTAATCCGTGAAATAGGTCGTTGGCGAGAGGTGAGTAGCGAAACCACCAAGCGTCGGGCAGAAACGGCATTCTATTGAGGTGAATGTGTTGCGGTGTCACGAGTTCGAGTAATCCTAAACGTCCGTGCGTTCGCCCGTAGCCGCTCTGCTTAACTCCGCCCCAAGGGGTTTGCCCCAGCGCGTGTGTATAAACAACCTCATTGACCATCACGGTGCCCGCTTCTAGCTGTTCTGCGATACGATGACCACGTGAAATGTTGCTCGTAAAAACGCTGGCAGTCAGTCCATAGATAGAGTCATTAGCGAGCAAGATTGCTTCCTCGTCAGACGTAAATGTCGTAATCGGCAGAACTGGCCCGAAAGTTTCCGCACGCATAAGTCGCATCGATTGATTAACGTTTGTGATGACAGTAGGTTCGTAAAACCAACCACGCGTGCCTTTCTGTTGCTTGCCACCGATGATTACCTTTGCACCATTTGCAACGGCATCGTGCACGTGATCATCGACGATGAGTAATTGCCGTTCTGTCGTCATTGCGCCAATGTCGACTTCGGTGCCAGGACCAGTGCGTAACAGTTGCGTTTGTTTCACCACTTCGTCGGTAAATTTAGTGGCGATGGATTCGTGAACATAGCAACGTTCAATTGAAGCGCATGCCTGTCCCGCATTAGCAAACGCACCCCACACTGCTGCCTTCGCTGCGTTTGTAATGTTGGCGTCGTCGAGAACAATCATTGGATCCTTACCGCCCAGTTCGAGAACCACTGGCAATAGGTATTTGGCAGCTGTCTCCGCAACTCGGACTCCCGTTGCGACACTCCCGGTAAACATGATCTTGTCAACGCCCGCAGCTACGAGAGCTGCCCCGGTTGTACCGTCACCTGTGATGATTTGCAGAACACCACTGGGCAGTTGTGCTCTCTTGAAGACGTCCGCGATCTTCAACGCAGAAAATGACGTCAGTTCACTCGGTTTGAGGACGACAGCGTTGCCAGCCATTAGTGCCATGACAACTTCGTCGAGTGGAGTGGCCCAGGGGAAATTCCATGGCGAAATGACTCCAACAACCCCGACCGGTTTGTAGACGATCTTTGACGAACGTCCCATCCAGCTGTACAGACCAAGTCCAATCTTTTGCTGTTTGAGTAGTCGAGCTGTTTGCCGAGCGAAGTAGTACATCAGGTCGAGCGTCGGCACTACTTCCATTGAAATTGCTTCAGGCGCGGGCTTGCCGGTTTCGCGGGAAATTAGTGTGGCAATTTCGTCGACGTCGGAAAGAACGATCTCGCGCGCACGTAGGATAATGCGTGCTCGCTCGCGGAAAGTTAGCTTGGCCCAGCCGGGTTGTGCAGCGTGTGCTATGCGAACGGCTTTGACGACGTCCGCAGCTGATGTGATTGGTACACGCCCAATCTCTTCGCCATTCGAGGGATTGATGGAGATGATTTCCGTAACGTCTGATTCGATCAGCTGACTCGCCATAGTCGCTTTAGATTATCCAATAAGCTGGGCAGAAAAGACATTGCTTTGGACTGCGCTGACTCTGTCAGCGCTTTAAAACTAGCCACGCTCGACCCTGAAAGCGCCGACAGAGTCAGCGCACTCCAAAAAGGGTCCATCGGTGGTTTACAATGCCAGCAAACTTAAACCTTCCAGAGGAGATTTCTGATGATTCGACCGCAGCTTGAGGAGTTCATACATCGCCTGGAGCCGAACTCCGTTGCCATCATACCTGGTGCTCGCGAGGCGACCCGCTCAAATGATACGCATTATAGGTTTCGACAAGATTCAGATTTTCTGTATCTCACGGGTTTTGAGGAACCCGACGCAATCGCGGTAATCAAATCAAACGGCAACACACGCTACACGCTGTTCGTTCGTCCACGAGATCCGGAGCGCGAGATCTGGGATGGACGTCGTGCCGGAGTCGACGGCGCGAAGTCGGAGTTTGGTGCTGACGAGTCGTTTCCGATTGTTGAGTTCGATCAGAAGTTAAATGAATTGCTTGAGGGCGCTGAAAAGCTTTATTACCGGTTGGGTGTCAATCGGGATCTGGACGACACGATCATTCGCGAAATCACTCGAATGCGTGCCTGGAATCGCAAGCCTATACATCCACCGCGCACGATCATCGATCCGGCAACAATCGTGCATGAGATGCGCGTGCTGAAGAGTCCTGAAGAGATCGAGATCATGCAACGTGCTGCTGACATCGCGGCTGAAGCGCATGTTGCGGCGATGAAGTTTGTGCGGCCGGGGATGAAGGAGTACCAGGTTGAAGCGCTAATCGAAAGAATTTTCCGTGAACGAGGCGCCTCTGGTCCATCTTACAATTCCATTGTAGGTGCAGGATCAAACGCAACTGTGCTTCATTACATAAACAACGACGGTGAACTCAGAGACGGTGACCTGGTCCTGATCGACGCTGGCGCAGAGTACAAGGGATACGCTTCAGACATAACGCGAACCTTTCCAATCAAGGGGCGCTATTCAAAACCGCAACGCGAGATTTATGACCTGGTGCTGAAGGCTCAAAAACAATGTGTTGAGATGGTCCGACCTGGTGTGACCCACGAACAACTGAAGCAACACTCAATCGAGGTGTTGACTGAAGGAATGGTTGAATTGGGTTTATTGAAGGGCGATCCCGAGGAATTGATCAAAGAGAAAAAGCACGAACAGTTTTACATGCACGGGCTCGGCCACATGCTGGGCATCGACGTGCACGACGTTGGTCTTTACTGGTACGGACAGGACTCACGAGCACTGGAGCCGGGAGTTGTCATGACAGTTGAACCAGGCATCTACATTTCGCCGGATACGAAAGATGTTCCTGAACAGTATCTCGGCATTGGTGTCAGGATTGAAGACGATGTGCTCTGCACTGCCAATGGCCCACGTGTGCTGACGACTGGCGTGCCGAAGGAGGCCGAAGAGATTGAGGAGTTAATGGCGCGATAGCGGCCGTTTTAACTCGCAAGGAGTTCGGCTAAGAAATCTTTCACTCCCGCGACTTTGTACTGGACGGTCGAGAGCAGGTCTTTGATTATTTCAAGCTGAGGAAATGACCAGAGGCCGTTTCCGTTTTCGTCGACAAATTCAAGCACCGCGGCCTTCGCTGATTCAAGTTTCGTTCGAGTCAGCATTTCGAACTCCTTCAAATCGATGACCTCCTCCCAGATGCATTTTTCATAAAGCCGCAAGTTTTTATCGCCGTACTTGCAAACGAAAACTACGTCAACGACAGAGCCTAGTCGCTTGGTCAATGACGATGG
This sequence comes from Blastocatellia bacterium, assembly GCA_003175865.1. Lineage (GTDB taxonomy): Bacteria > Acidobacteriota > Blastocatellia > Pyrinomonadales > Pyrinomonadaceae > PSRF01. The sequence continues at coordinate 25 of PSRF01000152.1, read as the reverse complement.
CGCTTGTTGAAGTTCCCAAATTAAC
>PSRF01000215.1 GCA_003175865.1 Blastocatellia bacterium | reverse complement strand
GAGTTGTTGGACTTTCCCAAATACCTACTGTGCGATCACCTTGCACGTTGCTGTGCCCCCGCACAGGACATACACCAGCTCCCTGTTTACCGATCTGACCTCGTAGCAGCATCAGATTGACTATCTCCTGAATGTTGGCTACAGCATTCCGGTGCTGCGTCAGGCCCATGGCCCAACAGAAAATTGTTCGCTCGGATTTAATAAAAATCTTTGCGGCTGCTTCCAATAACTCCTTCGACACACCGCTTTGACTGACGATGCTTCCCCAATCGACTTGGTCCAATGCCGCGCGGAATTCCTCAAAGCCTTCAGTAAAGGAGTTGATGAACTGTTGATCCAAAGCCCCTTCTTCAGCAAGCACGGCCTTCATCAGCCCCTTCAATAGTGCGACGTCACCATTGATGAGTACCTGCAAAAAAAGATCGGCCAGAGGCGTTCCTCTGGTGAGCAGCCCAATGACATCCTGCGGGTGTTTGAACCGGGTCATCCCAACTTCGGGGAGAGGGTTGATGTGTACGAGCTTACAGCCTCGCCGTTTTGCACGCTCGAGTGAAGTCAGCATACGTGGATGATTCGTTCCGGGATTTTGACCGATCACGAAGATCGCTTCCGCATGATCGAAATCTTCGAGTGTGACAGTTCCTTTGCCAATGCCGATTGTTTCACTAAGCGCCGCACCACTGGATTCATGGCACATGTTCGAACAGTCGGGCAGATTGTTCGTGCCGAACATTCGCGCGAACAACTGATAGAGAAACGCTGCTTCGTTGCTTGTACGACCTGAGGTGTAGAAGACTGCCTGGTCGGGATAATTAAGTGAGTTAAGTTCAGTTGCGATCAATTCAAATGCGCTATCCCACTCGATCGGCTCATAGTGGGTAGTACCTCTCCGACGAACCATCGGATACGTGAGTCGTCCTTGCGAGTTGAGCCATTGATCGGATTGCAACGACAAATCAGCGATACTCCACTGTCTGAAAAACTCCGGAGTGACGCGCTTCGTTGTTGCTTCATCAGCGACATGCTTCGCGCCATTTTCACAGAACTCAAAGTGTGAGCGTTCGTCGTCTCCTTCGGGCCACGCGCAACCGGGGCAATCGACGCCGCCGACCTGATTAATTTTCAGAAGGGTACGGCTGCCGCGGATCAATCCCATCTCTGATGAAATGGTTTTCAGCGTAGTGACAATTGCTGTAACCCCACCGGCTGCTTTACTCATCGGATGAGTTTTTGCGGGCGTCGGCTCTTCGGGTGGTTGGGCGCCGTCTGATTCGGTCGAATTTTCGCTCATGTAAGTGATAGGGATTCTAGACAAACGCGAAGAGGGAAGACAACGGCAGAGAAAAGCTTATTGGTCATTTGTCTTTTTTGCCAGTGGTTAGTAGTCCGTTGTCCGTGGTGTCGAGGTGGCATCCTGGCGACCAGGAGGCAAATGACAAATGATCAATTATGATCAATGTCAAATGAGAAATGACAGATAGGCCGTTCGCGGCCTCCTTGACTAGCTTCCTCCCTTTGGCTTAAAAGCTTCTTCTCTTCTTCGTTCTACATATCCAATGCTTTAGCTGAAACGCGGCATTGAAATTCTTCTACTTCAAAATCGAGGAAAACATGATGAGCCTGTCCCATCGTCTAAGCTCAGTTTCAGTCGTCTTGTGTGTACTGATCGCCTCTGCCTTAACTGCAAATGCACAGTCGAAGCCCGGCCGTGATGCGAATCAACCAATCGATCAGGAATACACCAACAAAATTCGCGAATATACAACTGCACCATATTTCAACTCGCCACTGACGGACTATCTTCCCGCGTCACCTAATGTTCCGACTCCCAAGGCCGTGCTGGGTGATGTTGCCGGAGCACCGGGCAAATTGCCGTACGCAGAGGACGTGTACAAGTACATGCGCATGCTGGAGCGAGCGACACCGCGCGTAAAGGTTTACACAATCGGTAAGACAGAAGAAGGTCGCGAGATGATTGCGGTTGCGGTTGCCTCGGAGAAACTGCTTGAGAAACTCGACGAAAATCGCGCGCGACTGACTAAACTTGCAGATCCTCGCACTATCAACATGAATGACGACGAAGCGGACAAGCTCGTCGCCGCATCGTTTCCGATCTACTACATCACTGGCACGATTCACTCGCCTGAAACGGGTGCGCCAACGGCATTAATGGAACTCGCTTATCGACTCGCTGTTGACGACAGTGCGTACGTCAGATTTATTCGCGACAACATGGTGACGCTGATAACGCCCGTCGTTGAAGTCGATGGGCGGGATCGAATGGTGGATGTCTACAATTGGCACCTTGCACATCCGAATGAGAACTGGCCGCCGCTGGTTTACTGGGGGCATTACGTCGCACACGACAACAATCGCGACGCGATCGGCCTCTCGCTCAAACTCACACGCAACATCCTCAACACGTATCTTCAATGGAAGCCTCAAGTCATACACGATCTACATGAATCAGTCGCCTATCTTTACGACAACACCATCGGCGACGGTCCCTACAACGCATGGGTTGATCCGATTCTGACAGATGAGTGGCAGATGATTGGGTGGCACAACGTTTCCGAGATGACGAAGTTTGGAATGCCTGGCGTTTTTGCACATGGTGACTTCGACACATGGTCGCCTGGTTACCTGATGTTCATGGCAGCTACTCACAACGGCATCAGTCGTTTGTACGAGACCTTTGGCAACGGGGGTGCCGATACACTCGAGCGAACGTTGAGTCCGGCCGAGTATCAACGCACCTGGTACAAACAAAATCCGCCTCTGCCAAAGGCGAAGTGGTCACAGCGCAACAACAACAACTACGAACAAACAGCGCTTCTCGTATCGCTGAATTACTTCGCGAGCAACAGCAAACTGTTTCTGAAGAACTTCTATTTGAAGAGCAAGCGTTCGATTGAAAAGCCGAAGAATGAAGGACCGTCGGCATATGTCTTACCTGGCGATGATCCGCGACCTGGGAATCAGGCGGAGTTGTTGCGTACGCTGCAGGGGCAGGGTGTTGAGATCAGCCGTGCGACCGCTCCTTTTACCGTTTCCGTCAAGAAGAAGACCGGTTCGACCCAACCAGCGCGCCCTGCCGCGTCACCGTCCGCAAGTCCAGCAGAGCAAAAGAAGACAGAAGATCGAACGTTTCCAGCTGGCAGCTACATCGTGCGGATGGACCAACCCTACAGTCGTATCGCTGATGCGCTACTGGACTATCAATACTGGGCACCAAACGATCCGCAGACGGACATTTACGATGACACTGCGTGGACCATGGGTGAGTTGGCGAATGTGGAGGTTGTGCGCGTCACCGATAACAAAGTTTTGAGCGCGCAAATGGAACGTGTCACCGGAGACGTAAGATCAAACGGCGGAGTGGCTGAGAGCGGTGCCGTCTATCTGATCAATCACAACGCCGACAATGCCCTCATCACCTTGCGCTATCGCCTCAAGGACGTCGACATGGAAGCGGCGGAAGAACCATTTGAAGTTGCTGGTCGCAAGTTCAATCGTGGGTCGTTCATCATCCGCAAGGCGCCCGAAGCTGATCTCCAACGAGTGGCAACGGAACTAGGCGTTCAAGTTTACGCAGTAGCTTCCGCGCCGTCCGTAAAAACTCACCCTATTCGTGCTGCGCGAATCGCAATGATGCACACGTGGTTGGGTACACAGGACGAAGGTTGGTATCGCATTGGACTGGACCAGGCGCAAGTGCCTTTCGCGTACATCAGCACTCAGGATGTTGCTAAGGATGCAAACCTGCGAAGCAAGTACGACGTGATTCTGTTTGCGCCTGTCGGCCGCGGGTCAGCAGCGATCATCAACGGCCTGCCGATGTACGGCAACCCGCTGCCATGGAAGAACACACCGTTGACACCGAATCTTGTGGGTGGACTCGATGAGACTGACGATATGCGGCCCGGCCTTGGTTGGACCGGATTGATGAATCTGCAGAAGTTTGTGCACGACGGCGGTCTGTTCATTGCGGTCGACGATACTGCAGACTTCGCAGTTGCTTATGGATTAACTGCTGGCGTGTCAGCGACGCATTCGTCAAGGTTGCGTGCAGTCGGCGACATACTGCGCATCAAGACTGTCGATGGGAACAGTCCAATTGCATATGGCTACGGCGACAATATCGCGATGTATTGTTCGAATGGACCAATCTTCTCAATTAGCAACGGAGTTGGAGGCAGAGGACGGCCGGCACAACGTGCGACAGGTCGAGGTACACCTGATGATCCTGATGTACCTCAGGGACGTCCGGTAGCGGAGACTCCGGAGCCGCCTGCGCGTGTGGATCCGTGGGAGGCGGCGCCTGTTACTGATGAGCAAAGACGTAATGCAATTGGATTGATTCCTCCGGCACTCCGTCCAAGAGTTGTGATGCGCTACGCCGACAGCCGCGAACTATTCGTGTCAGGCTTGTTGGAGAATGGAGATGAGATCGCACAACGTCCGGCGATTATTGATTCACCATACGGCAACGGTCATGTGGTCGTGTTCTCGACGAATCCATTCTGGCGCGGGCAAACGAAGGGAAGTTACTTCCTCGTGTTCAATGCGATCATGAATTTCGATAATTTGAGTGCAGGAAGAAAACTCGACGCTAAGTAATTAACGTAAAGTTGTGATGCGACTGCCGTGTCGTTATGTTCCGGCTTATCGCACTCAATCGACTGTCGGGCAGTGACGTTTGAGTTTAGCCCAGCGTTTCAACGCCGGGCTAAACTCAATTCGACGCTAGGCGTCGCCTAACAAGCTAAGGGTTACTACCTTTCCCACTCCTTTAAGCCTTCCATCATTCGAAGCACCTCGGTACGTTTCTTTTCAAACACTGCGAACATAAAAATGATCGTTGCGCCCGTAACGATACCCGCGACGTACCACAACCATGTCCAGCCAAAGTTAGCAGACGCATACCAGATCATTGTTACGATCGACAGCAGCAGGAAAACCGAACCCAGCACCAACAATCCCCGAATGCGAAATACAATTCCTGAGAAGACTCCCGCCAGCGAAAATGCGCCGAGTACCAAAGGAAGCCACGGTGAATTGTCGACGCCGTTGATGAAGATGTCAGCCGTTGACGAAGCGTAGACGGTCACGAGTGACAAGTAGCGAACGCTGGTCATCTGATCGTCAGTCAGACGATCTTCATTAAGGTAAGCAGCCAACAACACGGACAATGCTGCCGGAATTAACCACAATTGAGGGTGCTGCAAGAAGCCGTAATCGGAAGTGCGATGCAACAGATACCACAGGCCTGCGTTTCCACTAACAGCAGCAACGGCACCAAACACAAAGGAGCGACGAAGGATCGACAATAGGCCGTAAAGCCCGCCGACTATGAACAGCAATAACGAATAGTCGATCTCGGATTGCGCAATCCAGAACCCGATAACAGGCAAGAGAGGCAGAAATGCTCCGGTTCGCGCCAGAGGTTCCGACAGCGTCAACAAGCCTCGTCTCCGCAGTCCTTCGCTTGTTAGAACACCCAGGTATGCGATGCCCATGATCACTATTGGCCAGTAGTCTTCAAAGAACCCCGTAAACAACCATGGGAGTGTCAGCCGAATGTGCAGAAAGAGCAGCCCTAACATCACTTCGGCCGCGTACACATAATTCATTCGACTGCGGTCTGACAGATTAAGTGGATCATGTATTGGCGAAACAGCAAACAGGACACCGACCACGATTGAGATCACCAGCGTGGTGCCGATCGCTGCCAGTGAAACACTGTTGATTCGTACAGCTCCAAAACTGAGCTGATAGAAAACTTCTGTGGCCAAACAAAAAAGCAGCGCAAGTACACCGGAACTGAGGAATGCGGGAATGCAAGTGCGCGCTGCATTGGTCCAAGCGGAAGCCATATTTCTCAGCCGTTCGAGTCCAAACGCATAAAGAGCCGTGAATGCGAGTGTCTCGACCATCATAATTACGCTGCGATTCAACCAGGTTGCATCCACACCAGGAGTCAGCCACGACCATCCCAGAAAGATGGAACCCACGATAAAAATTGCAATCGCAGTTCGTTGGCAACGCGTGCACCAGCTGCCCTGTGCGACTAGTCCAAAGGTAAGCGATTGGGCCAACACTGCCAGGGCAACCGTTGTCCGCAAACTGAGGCTCAAGAATCTCAACTCGACCCAGTAAGCTATGGCTACCACGACGGCTACTGACGTGACGTTGAATACAACAAGCCATCGCGGCATATCGCTTTCAGGATCGATTCGTTTTGGAATCCTTAACTGGTTTGTCAGCACCAGGATTTTCGTTCGCAATCGCCACGCGAGACTTGAGAGCAGCGCGAAGATAGAAAGCACCATTGCCGCTGACCATGCGAAACGCGTGTACGGGAGTTCCATCTGTTTGAGCGTGACGAAGCAAGTCAGAATGCCAAGCAAATAAATGGTTGCAACGGCATAACGCGCACGTTGGTCCCAAAGGGTGGCAATCAACAACAAGAATGTCGAACCGATTGCCAGCCAGGTAAGGACTGATATGTCACCAAGCGATGGCCCAACCAGAGCAAAGCTGGTCGCGACCAACATAACGAGCGCGGACACACTCACGATTGCGGCAAAGTCATGAACGGACTGAGACTGTCGTTGTGTTTCGCCAGGCGATCTGCGCGCGCGCAGTTCAAGGAGTAACCACGCAATGCCGGGGATCGACAAAGCGATCACGTTGATTTCCGTGAGGGAAGTAAGGGTTGTGACGTCCTCCGTTGCGATCCAGAGCCACCACACCGAAGCGGCGACATTCATGAGACCAGCAGCGACGAATAGATAACGCCGCTGTAGTGTTTGCCAGTTAAGAGTAGCGAAAAGCACTGAGCATGACAGCAGCGGCAGCACGGACATCCATCGGCTTACATCGAGTTCAATCAACAGTCGAAGAGAAGAGATCACTGCTATGCTGGCGAGGACAGCCGCACATGCTCTCGCGACTGACTGCCAGTTTGAATTGAGTTGAATTACTCCTGATGAGCGAAGTCGACTACCGGCAAGCATTAACCACGCGCTGAGCGTTGTTCCAACCGTCATCACTTGTAAGGATCTTGATGTTGTTGGTTCAAATACACCGAGTGCGACCAGTGAACAACCTGCAAGTAGAACTGTGGCGACGTGGATTGCGCCCAATTGCTTTCCTTGAATGCGCGCGAGGAGAACTGCTGCGACGATATTCAGACCGAATGAAAGTAAGCCGAGCAAGTCGCCGATAGCCGGTTCTGCTTTCCCGATCGCAAAACCGAAGAAAACCGCCAAAGTCTGCGGGACAATTAACCCCGCATTTAGTGCAACGGTGCAGATCGTTTCAAACTCAAGCAATGGCTTTGCACTGGACTTTCGCCAAACCGTCCAGGCAATTCCGTACGAGCTACAGACGATTGCGTTCAGTTGGACCGTCTGGACCAGCGCAATGCCGTCGAAAGGAGCACCGTTGGCAGCCACTGAAAGGATGTAGGCGATGGTTGCTGAGCAGTTGAAGAAGAGACCAGCAACGATTGCAAATGCATTTTGTTGCTCGCGGACTGCAGAAACGAGCAATGCGATTGCGACGATGACAAGCGGAATGCTGTACGAAGAATAAGTTTCAAAGATGGAAAAAATCCCAGATTGAAGGTTACCGAACGATGTGGAGTGGGTCGCTGCAATCACGCCGAAGGCAGTCAGCGCAAGCATTGGGCCAAGCGTCAATCCGAACAAAAGCATTCGAAGTTGAGCAACGAGTGAACGTGCATTTCCATCGATACTGGGCCATCCAAATGAGCCAATTGCCTGGCAGATCTTTTGGCGATAGGCGAGAGCGACTGAACCGCAAAGTAGCAAAATTGCTGAGAACCAACGGATGGCAGAGGCGGTAGTCAACTGAGCCTCGAACCGTCCAGCCAATAATGGGATTGCCGGGATGAGAACGGCCAAAAGTACAATCAAGTATTTACCGTCGCGTCGATCCCAAAGGTTGATGAGCATCGTCATCACGAACAGTCCCACCAGTATCCACGATCCAAGACCCAGCACTTCCTGATGTGGGAAGTTCGCGATATTCAGACCTTGTGTTCTGACGGAAAAAAGTTCTTTTACGACTCCTGAAAGCGAGCCATAAGTTGTGAAGAGGCAGAACACAGGAATAAGTAACCAAAGAACCAGACGATCAATTGAGTAACGCGTAGTTAAAAGTTGGACCAGGTCGTCATCCAATAGTTTTTGATCCCGATGTTTGATCGTCAAACGCAACGTGGTCCATGCGAGTGTGAGCAATACGAGAGCGATACCCTGAATCTGCAAAGACCACGGATGAAGAAATGCGTGAGGTAAGTAGTCGCACCAACTCAGTTGTTGGAGCGTCGCTTTGACACTGAGAATAACTCCCGCCGTGATCGCAATCTGAGCAGCCGCAAATAGTGACTTCGAACGATGTAGCCACAGGGATGCTAACCAAATGCTCGCTAGCCAGAAGACTCGTAAGGCCTGCGACGACGTTGTTTGCCACGGATTCGCCTGGAACATCAGAACTGAGGCGCCAAATGATGAAGCGAGCGCAGCCAGCGACAACATAGGCGATAGAATGCGAACCTTGTGTGAACGAGCGCTCGCAATCGCGCCGATCGCGCAGATCGAAGCGTGAATAAATAACGCGGTTTGCCACGGGAATGAGATCGCTTGAGATTGTGCAAACTTCTGAGCGAGTGCGAACAATAATAATGCCGCACCAATCAATCCAAACTGTTTGACTTGACGTCTGAAAGCAAGCCAAAACACAGTGAACGAATACACCGCGAGTACTGGTCCAATGAACCCATCATCAAACCAAAGACCAAACTGCGCAAAGAACAGCAAACTAATGACAGCGATGCCGAAAGCTGCAGACAAGTAGTAAGTGTTGTCACGAGCTTTTGCGCGTGTACTTAACCATTCCGAAACGCCAACCAGGGTTAAGACCACGGGAGCTAATGCCGCACCGCTTTGCGCTGAGAGTGTGACCTCAAGGAGCGACGTGATGCGAAGATTCAACCAGTCGCAGTGACCCGTCGCGACGTGAAAAAGCACGAGCTCGGCAAGCGCGAAACATGTTGCCGCGATCAAGTGTGCGGCGGGAATCTCGAGTGCGAAAGCTAAGGTCGCAAAGACGACAACGTTGATGAGCGCAGTCGGAACAATGCTGGCGGGATTGGGCCAGGCGAGAATCATTCCGGCCATAGCGATGCACGAACCGAGAATTGCCAAGGCGGTGGCCGCTGTTCTTGTTGCAGCTAGCTCAGGAGTTTTGATTTTTTTCCAGAGTACAGTGCCCGTGGCGAGCATTGGCAGACTCCAAAGTGTGACGATTGGTGCGAGATACATCATCGTCATTCCGATTGGACCAGCCTTGTGAAGTAACAGACCGAAAGGCAAGAGTGCAGCGAAGCTCATCGTTCCTAACATCGTGAATGCCGCGCCTGTTTCCGTATCGTCAATTTTTCCATCCATCAGCAACTTTCGTAATGACAGCCCAACCGTTATTGTGTAGGAGAAAACCGGAAATGCGCCGAGAAATACGAGCACTGCTGGAGTTGTTTCCGGCGAAGCAAAGTGGCGTACGAGTAACTGGCCCACAGATGAACCCAGAACTCCTGCTGACAACATCCATGCACAGCCTGGAGTGATCACACGACCAGCGAAATAGACGAGACAAAGAAAGATGGCTGGGGCGAGTAGTTCACTGGCTATTACGAGAAAGCCTCCCGTCGTGCTCGATGAGACCGCAGCGATCGCCAGAAAATTCAAAGGTACCAGCAGAGTGGCAATCGTCAGTATCCCGCGACTTGTTGTGGGGAGCTTCCAACGATGTTCGGTGTAGAGGCCGATGCCAAACAACACTGCGGTGACCGTAGTGAAGATCAAGAATTTCAAGACTGGAATTTGCGAAATCTGGGCCCAGAGACTGACAACGAGTGCTGTCGAACAACCGATGATGAGAAGACCGCCAATGATCTCGCCCCAACGAATGTTGCTTTGTTCCATGAAGGAGTTGAGCACTTCGGAAAGCGTTCTTCGCGGTATCGGCTTTGGCGCGACAAACACAGGTTCTGGCTTAGCTTCGATCGAAGGTGTTGTAGCAATAACTTTCGCTGCAATTGGAGTCGGCCTTGCGATTGAGGTCGGTGGCGCTGTGGGTTTCTCATGGACCGTGGGTTTTTGCTGTCGTCTGACGACGCTTTCTTTCAGTTCAGTTTGCTCTTGACGAATAGCAAATTGCAGGCTGTCGAAGACATCGATTGTTATTTTGTTCGCTTTGAAGAACCGAGATAGCTGGCGTTCAGTCGCGGCAAGGTCTTTTAATAATTCGCCTTTGGCGGCAGTGGGTCTCACTGCACCACACCGGCGACAATTCATCCCCTCGTCAGGTTCGCGTGATGTGCAGTTGATGCATTCCCACAGGGGTCGAACGGTTGGCACTTCAGGCTCATGACGAGTGAGTGCCTGCCGAAAGAACCATGCTGCCATCTCCCAAAGCAGATGGCCCACCACGGCGCAGATGGTAAAAAGAATGATGACAACAAGGAGTACGAAAACTAATTCCATGATTTGTGCACCCAATCCCACACACGGCAGTGTGTGGTTCGTTCAGTTCCTTTCTACAAAGTGGACTAGAAGAAGTTTTCGCGCTTGCGGACTCAACGTGGTTCATTATCAATTCAAGATCGGTCCGCAAGCGCGTGAACTTTCTGATGCACCGCTGTAGAAGGGATTTGAAAACTCCACCAACTTCCGTTGGTGGGATTTCTGACTCTCAATTGACTTATCTACGGTTTGCACGCCTGACGCTTGAACAGTGAATCTCTAACGGCCATGGTTCTGCTTGGAACCATCTTGGTTTTATAATTTCTGCCGCTCAACAACGAGTCGCCATCACGATGAATTTCTTCGAAGCAATTTTCAAACACGATCCGAACTCGACTGCGATCGTCTGCGAAGAAGGTGACATCACTTATGGTCAATTGTGTGAACGCACATTGAGCATGGCACGTGTTCTCCACTCGCTGGACCTTGAACCGGGTGATCGTGTCGCGCTGCTTTTGACCGACTCACCTGAGTTCGTTGACGCCTTCATCGCCATCTCTTCTCTAGGTGCAATCGTTGTTCCCATTAACTTGGCGCTTCCGCTCAGTGATCAGCGTGCAATTGTTCACAACAGCCGCGCACGATTTGTTCTACTAGATCGCGATCGATGCAGGATCTTTCTGACAGGTGCTCCGGAAAATATGCATTTTCCGAGAGTTTTGCTGGATGTATCACCGGAAGTCGAGATCGCTGGTGAGGGAGGAGCTGAGTTCTGGATTACGGAGATGCCCAAAGGAGCAACGGCTACAGTTATAGAGACACTATGGTGGCTGAAGCAGGAGACGGCAGGTAACGCGCTTCCAAGGTTTGAGAATATCTCTCCGGATCAACCGTCCTTCATTCTCTACACTTCCGGAAGCACGGGCGACCCCAAGGGAGCGGTTCATCAGCTTTCGGACATGCTCTACACGAACGAAACGTACTGTCGTGAAGTACTCCAACTGCGACCCAGTGACAGGCTGTTTTCCTCCTCACGTTTACCGTTTGCTTATGGTCTAGGGAATAGCTTTACGTTTCCCTTGTTGAACGGCGTCACGAGCATTCTTTGTCGTCAAAAACCTACTGCTGAAGTAATCGCAAGAGTGTTCCGCGAACATCGCCCAACGATCTTCTTTGGAGTACCCGTCGTCTACAATCTGTTGTTGGAGCATCATCGACAACAAACGTTGGATTGTTCGGGTTTGCGGTTGTGTGTCTCAGCTGGTGAAGCATTACCCGCACATCTTGGTGAACAGTGGGAATCAACATTCGGAGTAAAAATACTTGACGCAATCGGTTCGACTGAAATGCTGCACATGTTTATGTCGAACCATGAAGACGACATGAAGTATGGAAGCAGCGGCAAGCTCTTAAATGGATACGAGGCTCGTTTGCTTGATGCCGAGGGTCGAGAAGTTGATGAAGGCGTCGAAGGTAATTTGTGGATCAAAGGTGAGAGCGCAGCAAAGGGCTACTGGGAGAAACCAACGGAGACAGCGAGGACTTTCGTTGATGGTTGGGTGCGAACGGGTGATTTATACCGAAGAGACCGCGATGGTTACTGGTTTCATATGGGACGCAGCGACGATTGTTTCAAGTCCAGCGGACAATGGGTTTCGCCGGTTGAAGTCGAGAGTGTTTTGTTGCGACATGCAAACGTTGCGAGAGCTGCGGTTGTTGAAGACTTCGACTCCGATGGTTTGCCATGCCCGTGTGCGTTCGTGGTGAGCGAACATGTAGAATTGGATGAGGGTGCACTTGAGATTGAGTTGAAAAAGCACATGGGGTCGATGCTCCCTCGTTTCAAACAACCCCGTAGGTACGTTTTTGTAAACGAGCTTCCATACACTGCGACTGGGAAGGTGCAACGGTTTAAGTTGCGAAATCAGTTGAGGGAACGACGAGGTTAGTACTTTGTACCTGGTGCTTTGAGCTTTGCACTTGACGTTCACGAGCCAAAGCACAAAGTACAAAGCACAAGTTCATGAACATGTCTGACAAAAGTCTCCAGGAAACATACGCTCCCAACATGGCGTGTTTTGGTTGTGGACCTGCAAACGAGAAGGGTCTGCATGTTCGTAGCTTTGTTAATGGCAACGAGGTTGTCGCGGAATGGAAAGCCTCGCCGGAATACGAAGCTTTCCCAGGCATGCTAAACGGCGGAATTATCGGCGCTCTACTTGATTGTCATTGCAACTGGGCCGCTGCCTGGCACCTGATGAAAACTTCAGCTGCAGACAAGCCACCGTGCACGGTTACTGCTGACTATGCGATCAAACTTCTACGTCCAACACCAACTGATGAAACTATCAAGCTCGCCGCGCGTGTTGTTGAATCGAGTGCTGACCGGGCAGTGGTCGAAGGTGAATTGATCGCGCACGATAAAGTGACCGCAACGTGTCGAGGTACATTTGTAGCGGTGAGGCCGGGTCATCCGGCGTATCATCGGTGGTGAGAATAGGGGTCAGGTGTCAGGGACCGGGTGTCGGGCAA
>PSRF01000030.1 GCA_003175865.1 Blastocatellia bacterium | reverse complement strand
TTAGTTCGTGTGATTTCTTGGATCGTTTTTCTGTGGTGTAAATAAGCGATCCACGAACTCCCACCAACTAACAAAAAAGCTGACTCTCAACGAAGAGACTCAACACACACCAGCAACACTCCAGTGGCAGTCTCAAAAAAGTGAGCGGTCCCTGCCTCAACCCGTTGATTCACGCTCCGGACGCTCATCCCGGTAATAGCTGAAGCTTGGGCCGGCGTCAGCAGCGTAACTTCCGAGCCACAATCCGGACACGAGTAATGAGCCTGTCCTCCCCGGTGACTGATGACCATAAATTCATCAAATTCGATCAGAATCTCGGTTCGCTTTTTCACGGTCCTCCCACCAGTCCGCAAAAACGTTGCCGCCTCATCGTCTTCGGAATAGAATGCGCTCCATATCCGCCCTGCTTCTCAGTGCGATCTTTTTCTTTGTCTCCCAGGCCGCGAAGCTAATCGCAGACCTCAAAGAAAATCTTTGGAGAGTTCTTCGGAAATTCTCCTAAATTTCTCCGGCCCGGTTATGAATCAATCCGACAAAGCTTCATATCAGTTTGGCGAGTTCCGTTTGGAGCCCAGCGAGCATCTCTTGCGGCACAACGGAGAACTCGTCTCACTAACGCCTAAGGCATTTGAAACACTGATCGTGCTGGTACAGAAAAACGGTCAGTTGGTTACCAAGGACGAATTGTTGAAAGAGGTTTGGGGGGACGTCTTTGTTGAGGAATCGAATCTCGCCCGAAATATCTGGACTCTTCGCAAAGCGCTGGGTGATGAGAAGGGCGATCATCGGTTCATTGAGACGGTTCCAAAACTCGGGTACCGATTTATCGCACCGATATCGCGGATACCACAGGACGAGTCTGTCGATGTGGTCGTTCAGAGAAGAGTGCGTGCGAGGATTGTTGAAGAGGAGCATGAAACAGATACAAACCTAACAGCACTCACAGCTCCGGTCACATCGCTGCCAGCGCCGACGCAGGCAAACAGATTTCGCCACACTGCCATTCGTGTAGGTGCTGCAATCGGCGGAATGATCGTCCTCTCAATGGGACTCTTCTTTGTGAGCCGCAGTTCGCGTCGCACAGTTGCCGCGGAACCGATCAAGTCAATTGCGGTCATGCCATTTTCAAATGCTGGCAATGCTGAGCTCGACTATCTCTCCGATGGTGTCACTGAAGACATCATCCGCCGGTTATCACATGCCTCAAATCTAAAAATAATTGCGCGCAGTTCTGTTTATCGTTTCAGGGGAAAACAGATTGACCCCCAAGCTGTCGGCCGCGAGTTAAATGTACAAGGTGTTCTAACTGGTCAAGTGGTTCAGCGAGGTGACAGTCTTTTGATCACTTCGGAACTAGTCGACGTTCGTGATGGAAGTCGCCTGTGGGGTGATCGTTATGAACGCAAAGCAAGCGAAGTACAACTACTCCAATCAGAACTTGCGCAAGATGTTCTGAACACTCTGCACTTACAGTTGGCCGGCGATAATCAATCCCTCGTTGAAAGGAATTACACTCACAACCCTGATGCCTACCAACTTTATCTGAAGGGTCGGTACTTTTGGAATAAACGGACTCGAGACGGCATGCGCAAGGGTCTTGACTTCTTCGAACAAGCAATTTCTGTCGATCCAAATTACAGTCTTGCCTATTCCGGTATAGCCGATTGTTACAACGTGCTCAGTCAGTTCGGCGATATCGCGCCAAATACAGCGATGCCAAACGCCAAGGCCGCCGCACTCATGGCTCTGAAGATTGACGACACACTGTCAGAAGCACACGCTTCACTCGGGACGATTTATGAAGTTTACGATTGGAACTGGTCGGCCGCGGAAGCCGAATTCAAACGAGCAATCGATCTCAATCCCAACAATGCAACTGCTCATCATTGGTACGCGATGTATCTCTCAGCGATTGGGAAACAGGATGAGGCTCTTGCACAAATACGACTGGCGAAGGAGTTAGATCCCGTCTCACTAATAATCAACACAAACGAAGGTTGGATCCTCTTTTGTGCACATGACTACGACCGAGCAATTCAGCAATTGCACGCCACGATTGAAATGGATCCGGACTTCTCTAATGCACACTACAAACTGGCATTGGTTTATGAAATCAAAGGGATGTACAAAGAGGCCGTCGACGAGTACCTAAAGAATCATATGCTCGCCGGAGTAAAGCAGGAAAAGTTGGAAGCGTTGAAATCAGCGTATGTTAAGTCAGGTTGGAAAGGTTATTGTCAGGCCGAACTCGATATGTTGAGGAGCGACTCGAAGACTGGCTATGTCCTGCCGAAGTATTTCGCGCTGAGTTATCTCCAGTTGCACGAAACAGAAGAAGCATTCAAGTGGTTTGAGGAAGCCTTTAAGGAACGCGCTGAGTTGCTCGTTTATCTGAAGGTTGATCCAAGATTCGATCCCATTCGTTCTGACCCAAGGTTTCAGGATCTGCTCCGGCGTGTGAATCTTGGTTAGTGAATCGTGAATGCTGGGAGCGCAGGCGTCCTCGCCTGCTGCTTTGATTGACTCAACATTGAGCTTCACGAAGCCAGCAGGCGAGGACGCCTGCGCTCCCAGCATTCACGATTCACTATCTCATGGTTGGCCGAACCGTAGCTTCTATTCCGGTGAGTTCATGAAGCCGTTGATCGTTGTGCCCACGTTGCCTGATTGGACTACACCCAGCCACGCATTGAATCCTGGAATGTCGGGCTTCCTAAGCAGATCCCCCGTAGTACTGCATCGCCACAAACGAGTTATTGAAACCGATCTGACGGCCACTTGCTGTGATGCAGTCAATCCCGCCACAGATAATGATCAGGAACACGACCGCCGCAGCTCTCGTTTGTGTCGGTACTCTCAGCGAAAATTCTACGACTTAGAACAGACCATCGCTAATCGACATCTTGAGGTCGACATTCTTCACCTTTCCGAGACTTGAACCCTTGACTCGGATTTTCCAAGACGATGATCCGCCAAAGTCGGTGCACTTTGCGCGATACGTAATCTTCATTCGTTGGCTGTCGCTGATACCGAGGATGACTGAGTCTCGCGAATAGCCGGTGTCCGAATCGACCACTTCGCCTTTTGTGTTGATGAGTGAGAAATGAAGTTGAAAGTTATCGAGTGTGATCTCGTCCGTGTCCCAATTTGCTTGAATCTTCACATCTCCTGTAAACGGGACATTGATGTTGCGTTCCACGGTGTCTGATTGGACGATGCCGAACTTCGCTGGCGCATCAATGGTGGCCGTGGTTGAACCAACTGTGAAGAACTTGACGGTTCCCGTGATTTGCTGCGTGGAGGGGTCTGGAGTGCGACCGGCGTCAGCCTCAACGTCTTTCAACGTGACCTTCCAACCACGGCACCCGGTGCCACCCAACGCGTTCGGAGCGGCGAGCCGGTACGGGCTACTGTTTGACCCATTTCTTCCGCTGACGGTCTGATTCAGATCGTGACCGATTTCCACATTTAGAGAATCAACCACCTGGTTACTTGGATTGATTAACTCCAGGCGTACTCTCCTGCGCTCGAAGCTGTTATCTGATCCAGCGCGTTGCAAAACAACGCTGGCCGCAATCGTCAAGCGATTATGAATGTTTACTGTCGCTTCAGTGCTGGCGCCGTGACCGGCCGCTAGTGTCACCGCGCGATCGATCTCCGCGCTGACTTGAGTGATTGGAAAGAACAGGAGTTGAACTGTCAGTAATAATCCGCCGAGCAGAATGGGGATTGTGGTTCTCATGTTAACCCGTTTCATTTTTGTGTCTCCCTTCATCGAAGTGTTTTTGTCCTGGCGCGCCGACTCTGGAGCTTACGCGTTCATATCTGGTTAGTTGTTTCGTTGGTTAACGGGCGAATTTCTACGTGTAAATTCGAGTTTGACGATATTTCACAAGTGCAGCATCTACTCAACTCTTCTCAAACTAGTATCAATAAGAAAGACCATTGAGTTCTTATTACCATGAGGATCGGTTACGGTGATTGCTGCACAACTTATCCCCGACGGTGGACGACTCTGTACAGTGATCGCGAAGTTCAGCGATTGAGTGGATGCTGGAACCGGGATCGTGGAGGGCACGCCCAACAAAGACGGATTACTGCTCACCAAAGTAATTGTTCCAGGTTCTCTGTTTGCCTGTTCCAAAAAGATCGTTCCAGTCGCTCCAGACGCCGAAATATTGTTCGCACCAAGTTTGAAGGCCGAGTTCAAAGGTCCCTTCACTGTTAACAATGATTGTCGAATCGATGTCCCGCCTTGAGGGGTGAACAGACCAGAGGCGGAGATGACACTGCAACCGCTTTCGTTGGTCGAAGCGACCGTGATCGGAAACGTTGCCGAGTTCGTCCCTGGTGAGACTGAAACCGAGGGAGGTACTGTCGCGACGGACGAGAAACTGCTAGTCAAGTTTGCTGCCACACCACCCACGGGTGCGTTTCCATTAAGTGTGATCGTCCCGGTTTCGCTCCCTCCGGGCGAGGTCACTGATGGAGACAAAGAAACTGAGGTAAGCGACGGTGGCAATATCGTGATCGTTTTGCTTACGAAATGGCTTGCGGAGCCTGGACCAGGGTTAAGTTTGACAGTAACAACGTGAGGCACTGGAAGTGTGTTGAAGCCGAAAGAGACCGTCTTGGTTGTCGCCGGAACATTTAGAGGATCGGGCGTGGTTGGGTTGGACGGAATGAAAGCCGCATCAGCCACATCAACTTGATTGGAGATACCAACTCTCAATCCACCGGATGGAGCCGGCGCATTTAGAAATACAGTGCCTTGTACTGGATTGCCACCTACGAGCGTGTTAGTAGTTGTGGTTATGCTATCGACAGTCGGTGAAGGAGTGGTTGGAGTATGGCAGGTTAATCCAAACTTATCGAGCCAATCATGTGCATGGCCACTAATACCATTCGCCGGCATGCCGGGTACACATGAGAATATACCTTTCATTCCTTCAAAATCATGGAAACCCAGAAGGTTTCCAAAGTACGCTTGGTCATTAGCGACAGTCCCAAGCTCACGCATCGATGAACAAGCGAGAGAGATGCCATCGACGTATAGCCCAGCGTAACCACCAAAACCGGTCACCGCCTGATTCGTAGGACACGTAACAGACGATAGCGTTCCGCTGTCTGTTCCGGCGTACGAAGATGTTGCCGCAGGCGTGCCCACCCAATCTCCTCCAGCGTCGACACTAACGCAAATTGGTCGAGCCATATTGATTTGATATCCGACGGCAAAGTGACTTCCAGTCTTGATCTGAAGGCCGACCATTATTTTGTCATTGCCGCAATTAACAGAGTACGGATCGCCACCCGGACCGCCGAAAGTTGTTGTCGGATTCTGAGCATGAATTGAAATGACAAACAAAAAGTAGATCGCGCCGAGCCGAATTAGCGGTTGAAGTGGTTGTAACTGCTTTCCTCGATCCAATCTTTGCTGCTGCATATCGATAAAACCTCAATACACGGTCAGTGCTTCTCTCACTTGTTTACTAGACACTCGAGCAGTAAATACGACATGTTTCAGTATGCCCATGAATTGTGATCTAATTTCTGCCGCCATTGACTCCGATTACCTTCAGATTCCGCCAATCGGTTTCCGCGATCTGATTTCGCTGCGCGTCATACGCCTCAACCTTCCAACGAATCACAGAACCTGCAACCCTGTCTTTGAACCAGGAGGGACAGTGGTAGCTCACCTGGTCCACAAGAATCGCTGACAGTATCGGCGTTCCTTGTAGAGTTGTTATCTCCAATCGATAGCTCGCCGCTTTATCAACAGCTGACCAGGTGAACTCAACTGCCTTTGACGAATCCAGTTCCTCTGCTTCTTTAGGACTAACTAACGTCAACGCACCGGGCACACTTGTACCCGCTGCATTGCCGCCGACGTAATAGCGGAGTGTCGGCAAAGGAAATCCAGCAACCGCACCGGTGCTCACTATGCCGCTACCAGCACCACCCGCTGCGGTACGATCTGTTTCACTGTCCTTGTCGTCCGAAGCTTCGATACGTAAAAGCAACAGATACAAACCAGAAAGACTTTCATCGACGCGGGAAGAGTCTGGGCCCTGCAAAACAACCTTTCCATCTGGAGGCAGGTAAATGTTGAAGCGCTCGAGTTCCGTGTACCTCTTTTGACTGCCACGCTCTTCGATGGGCAGTGACGCTTCGGTGAGAAGATCGCGCGGTTCAGGCGGCGCCTCACCGGGCTTGACTAACTCCCAACGACCTTTCAATCGGCCAGTTCCCGTATAACTGATCTCCGCACGAACGCGCGGCAACTGCTCTCCAGACCTCACGAACAAAATCGGGGTTCCAGTTCCCCAACTTAGTTTCACTTCTGTTAGTGACAACGAAACACCGGCACCATTACCAGTCAGTCTAATCGTCACTGGAACGAATTCACTTGGTCCACCGACAGTGCTGGCAAAGCGACGCACGTAGAAGAACGTACTAGTGTTTCCCGCGACAGCGTCCAGGTATGCCCGCCTTGCAACTTGAGGCGTAACAGACATGACGTCGGTGTAAGTAGTGCTGTTGAGTACCGATTGGTTGTAACGCTGTGGCAATAATCCAAACGTGGTATTCGGATCGCACTTCATACCAAGGTCAGGAGCCGCGGAGATCAGACTTCCGCACCATGTCGCTTCGCCAGGAGTTTTGTTTACGAGCCCACCGTAGGTCAGGAGCACTGATGTTGGTCCCTGCGAATAGGCGTTCACATCACTCGGCGACACGCGAATCTGTGAAGACACATCAAGACTGATTAACAAAACGAACAGAATAGCCGGTAAAACTCGCATGCGCGTTCCTCAGAAGAAAGTGAGCGAAAAATTAGCAGTTAACGTTTGAAGTTTGCCCAGGTTGTTTACGAAAAACAGTCGTTCGATGGAGTGCGAATAGTGGTTGGCATAACGCAGGAAGATTTGCGCTGAGAATTTCTTAAGGCCCTCACCTCGCTCAAGACGATAGGTTAGTTGTGAATCAAACTCCGTGTTTCGACTGCGGCTTGTATTCGCCTCGTCGTGCGCAATTGTGTTAGCCAGGTTGGCAGCAACACCCAAACGCTTTGTTACTTGCCAGGTGATTCCCGGACCCAGGCGTGTGTTGCGATCGATTCTGCCGGTCTCAATATTGTGAGCACTTTCAGTACTCAGATCGACATTCAAACTAAGTCGATTATTGATGGGGTAAGCGACGCGTCCGCCATTTGTGGTGACTGATTGATCAGCGAGTTCACGTCCGATTTGTCTATTGTCTTGAAAGGAGTGATTGAAGTTATAACCCACCGAGAATTTCTTGATTGTCCAGTCCGCACTTAATGTCTGGACTGTTCCAACGAGATCAGGAACAGAACTTTGGGTAAAACCACCGTTCACGGGAATGTCATTGCTAAAGGCATGAACACGATTGAAGTTGTAGCCGAGACGCGGCAGCCAAACCGGACTCTTCTTCAATCCGAGGAGCGCACTCGTCGGAGCCGCAAACGAGAATGTAGTTGTATTGTTTAATGTGCGAAGAATAGATGGAATGTTTCGCAGGTTATCGTGGAAGTTGTTATGTCCAAACTGAGCGGTGATTTCGTTTACAGAGCCGTCAACCGTCACTTCGTAAAATACTTTGTCTGCTTGTGTGGAAGCGCCGAGACTACGAAACAATGGCGCGACGTTTTCCTCTTTAAACCCAACTCGAAGATTTGCTTTGCGAGTTTTCGTCAACGCGAAATTTCTGAGTATTTCGTAACTCGCTTCGAGGAAGTTTGCATTGCGCGCTTGCGATGGAATTGGCACGAGCGTCTCGCCCTGGCTCAACGTCGCATCATTCGTAGCAATAAACAGACTCCGTGTGAATCCACCTTCAAAATGAAAACGACCAGCCTTATCAGTTGCGATTAACCTGATTGCTACGCCACGACTGCGCTGAGTGTCAGTGACTACGCCACGATTCACTCCACTGATCGGTTGGAAGTAGGCATTTAGAACGCCGACTTCAATACGGAAACCACCGGGTCTCTTTGGAATCAACTCGATTCCTAAAGTGGCACTCAGCATCTGGTGTTTGGTTTTGTTCAAGCCAAAAAAGTTGTCGTAACCCACCAGTTGCGTCCCGTTCATCGCCGATACAGAAAAATCGAAACGCTTGAGGAACGGAATGGTCACCATCAATCCGCGACTCGAAAAGCTGTTGATGAGTTGACGTTGGGTGCCGTAAGAGAAGTGACCGATCTGGTATTTGATCTTGCCTGTTTGAAATTGAATTAAGTAACTCGACAGATCCACTTTCGGAGCGGCATCACCCAATGTTCCAAACCTGAGCGCTTCCTGTTCGAAACTCGATCCAGCGAAATCAAACGACGATTGCGAGTTGAAAATCCCGTAAGTCGCTTCGTTCTTCATCGAAGCTTGCATGGTTAGATCCGCAAAGGTGTTGCGCGGTTGAGGAGTCGCTGGTTCCGGGAATGTCGATTGAGCGGGTTGTGTTTTTAAATTGAGAGTCAGCGCCGGCGCAAACTTCAGCTTGTGATTCGATGGCTTCGATGACTGTGTTGCTGGCTGGGTCGCTGGCTGGTCTTGTTGCTGTGATTCAGAGAGAAAATTTGCACTATCCGGAAACCGAAAGCGAGCTTTCGTGAAGCTTACTTCGTCATTCGGGTCTTTCAACGAGGCTGGATGCGTCGCGACCCGCAAATTGAATCTAGCTACTTCCTTCCACTCGTCATTATCTACGACAACATAGACGACAACTTTT
>PSRF01000160.1 GCA_003175865.1 Blastocatellia bacterium | reverse complement strand
CAGTCTCAAAAGCAGGAAAACGGTCAAATCAAGGTGGTTGTCGAAGGACGCGAGCGTGCCACAACTGTCCGCGTCGAAAATACCGATGGGGCTTTCATGGCACTAGTGCGGCGAGCTCCTGTTGTTAACGAAGAAGGCACACGTCTCGATGCACTTATCCAGAAAATTGGACAACTGGTCGAACAACACCTGCGTCTCGCCCCTGATACACAGACCGACGCACTGCAGACTGCGCTACGCAATCAAGAGCCTTCACACCTGGCCGATGCACTTGCGTCTCAACTGCGAATCTCAGTTGAGGACAAACAGGGGCTTCTGGAGATCTTTTCGACACAGGCTCGCCTCCAGCGACTGACTGAACTGCTCGAAACCGAAATTGAGAAGCGACAACTTGATCGCACCATCCAGACGCGAGTGAAGCGTCAGATGGAGAAAGCTCAGAAAGAGTATTACCTCAACGAGCAGATCAAGGCCATTCACAAAGAACTGGGTCGCAAAGACGAAAAGGCAGAACTCGAGGAACTGAAGAAGAAAATCGAAGAAGCCGGCATGACGGACGAAGCGAAAGAAAAGGCGATGCAGGAATTGCATCGACTTGAAGCCATGCCACCGATGTCTGCCGAAGGCACCGTGTCACGGACATACATTGATTGGCTACTCAGTGTGCCGTGGAAACAGAAATCAAAAGAGATCAAGGATCTTGCCAAAGCTGAGGAAGTATTAAACGAAGATCACTTTGGACTGGAAAAGATCAAAGAACGAATACTCGAGTACTTAGCTGTTCGTCAGCTTGTGAAGAATCCGAAAGGATCAATTCTCTGCTTCGTCGGTCCGCCAGGAGTTGGCAAGACGAGTCTCGGTAAATCCATTGCTCGCGCTACAGGTCGGAAGTTCGTGCGCCTCTCGCTTGGTGGGGTGCGTGACGAAGCCGAAATCCGTGGTCATCGACGAACGTACATCGGCGCATTGCCTGGACAGATCATCCAGATGATGAAGAAGGCAGGCACGGTTAACCCTGTCCTGTTACTCGACGAAGTCGACAAGTTGGGTGCAGACTTCCGTGGCGACCCAAGTGCTGCTTTGCTCGAAGTGCTTGATCCAGAGCAGAATCACACATTCCAGGATCACTACCTCGATGTTGAGTACGATCTGTCAAAAGTCTTTTTCATTGCCACTGCTAATGTTCTGCACACGATTCCGCCAGCCTTGCAGGATCGTCTCGAGATCTTACGTTTGTCGGGTTACACCGAACGTGAAAAACTCGAGATCGCAAAGCGACATCTTGTGCCCAAGCAGGCAGATGGCAATGGGCTAAAGGTTGAACAGATTGATTTCACCGATGAGGGCATCCTCGAGATCATTCGTCACTACACACGTGAAGCCGGCGTTCGTAATCTTGAGCGTGAGATGGGTTCATGTTGTAGAAAGCTCGCTCGCAAGTTTGTTTCAGAACAACCCGGCGACGATGTTAAAGACAGTATCGATGCTGCTCGCGTCCGTGAGATGCTTGGACCAATCAAGTTCCGGCAACAAGGTATCGCTGCCGAAAGTGAAGTTGGACTCGCGACTGGTTTGGCCTGGACTGAAATTGGTGGTGAGGTCCTTCAGATAGAGGCAACGTTAGTAAAGGGTCGTGGCGGTGTGACACTTACCGGCAAACTCGGTGAAGTGATGCAGGAGTCAGCGCAGGCAGCGTTGACTTGCATCAAGGCGCGGGCCGAGCGTCTAAATATGAGCCTCGATTTTATTCGCAAGCGCGACCTGCACATCCACATTCCGGAAGGTGCGATCCCGAAGGATGGTCCGTCGGCTGGAATTACAATGGCAACCGCAATGGCATCAGCTCTCAGTCGTGTTCCTGTACGCAAGAACGTTGCAATGACTGGAGAGATCACGTTGCGAGGTAAAGTGTTACCAATCGGTGGCGTCAAAGAGAAGTTACTTGCTGCCCATCGCTTTGGCATCACCACCATTGTTCTACCAAAGGAAAATGAAAAGGATTTGACTGAGCTACCGGATGAAGTTAAGGAAGCTTTGTCGATCAACCTCGTGGAAACTATTGATGAAGTGCTGGCAATAGCTCTCGAAGATGCTTGCCCAACTGATGCTGGAACGGAAGCGCCTCCTCTCTGGACTACCGAACAGCCGACCCAGGGAATTCAAACCAGCTAGACCCACTTCGACGAAACGAGGCTTGCGCACTTGACCCGCGAGCCTCGTTTCGCTAAAACCATCAGCACACACAAAAATTGTTTCGTCACCTCGGCAGTCGTTGCCGTTCGACGTCAATTCAAGTGCCCCGGTTCTGACCTACTCCAAGTGAGTTCATCTTTAATCCGTTAGTAATAGGAGATTTTTCCCCATGAGCAAACACGAAGATGCTGATCTGATTCTGAAGTTGTACGAGCTGCGTCGCGAGGCTGTCATGCGCGACGCGAGAAATTGGTTCTTTACATTCAATCCAACCGGTGTTCAGGACTTTGTCGATTTAATGATGAGCGACAAGAACGCCTACTACCGGATGGTAGTTTCGTACTGGGAGATGGCTGCCACATTGGTAAATCACGGCGCCATCGATGAACAAATGTTCAATGAAGCAAACGGCGAACATATGTTTATCTTCTCGAAGATCGAGCCATTCATCCCTGAGCTCAAGAAAGCATTCGGTATGACTGAGTATTTGCCGAATCTTGAGAAACTGATCGCCAACACGCCAAACAGTGCGGAGCGTTTAAACGACATCAGAGAGCGCATGAAGCAAATTGCGAAGATGCGCGAGGAATACGCCGCCAAGGCTAAGGCGGCGGAAGCCTAATGTAGCTGAACACGACCTGACTCTTTCAATGAGAAGGAGTCAGGTCGTATCACCCCGAGATGAAGGTAACAAGTGCGGAGTTTTTGAAGAGCGCCTTCAAAGAATCCGATTGGCCAGGCGACAACAAACCGGAGATTGCATTCTTAGGCCGGTCGAATGTTGGGAAGTCCAGCTTGATCAACTCTCTCCTGGGCGTACGGGGCCTGGCTCGAACATCGTCAACACCGGGACGTACTCAGGCGCTAAATTTTTTCACAATCAACAAAGACTTTCGCTTTGTTGATCTTCCTGGTTTTGGGTATGCCAGAGTTCCGAGAGATGTAAGGGTTAGTTGGGGCGAGATGGTGACAAGCTATCTTGCCAAGCGTCGTCAGCTTGTGCTATCAATTCATATCGTAGATTCGCGCCACGAACCCACACAACAGGATTTGCAGCTTCACGAATGGCTTGCGGTAAGTAGTAAGCCGCAATTACTTGTTGCCACAAAATCCGATAAGCTGTCTAACAACGAGTTGAGAAAGAATTTGGAGCGCATCGCACGCGCGCTTCATGACGACAGCGTAATCGCATATTCAGCCAAAACAAAACGCGGCATTGATGAACTTTGGCGTGCGATAAAAAGCGCAATTGTGTGACATTAAGTTTCATCTTAAGTTTGCGCTTTGAGGCTGTAAGCGAGTATCCTGAAAACAAAGTCGGCAATCCGAAAATCTCATTAAGCCCCCTTTGTTCAATTTTAGTTTCGTGGGCCACGCGCAAGGAGTGAGTGGCATCAGAAACGATGCTGAAACTTAATCCGCACAAGGTTGCTTTTAAATTGCATAACACTGTTGAGGAGAATCGTTTTTTGCCTCGCGAGTGAGTGGGAAGCAATTGCATCTTACGACGTCGCTCCACCGCACAATCGTTTCACTTCCAACGTTTCGGAATTGATTAAGCTTGATAACTAAAGCCGCCCTAAACTGCGGCGAAGAAATCCCAGAGAACAACTGATATGTCACAACGAACACGTTCACGCGCTTCGAGCGCGAACAACGAGGCCAACGGCGAGGACGGCGGCAACATAGCAACCGCCGAAGCGCCGGAGCGAGAGTCACGAGACGGACGCGAAAGCAAAAACGAAGGCTTCCACAATCTCGCTGATCTCAAGGAAATGTCGATCTCCAAATTGACGCAGATCGCCAAGGGCATGGATGTGCCCGGCGCTACAGGAATGCGCAAGCAGGAGCTCATCTTCAAAGTACTGGCCGCACAAACAGAAAAAAGCGGGCTCATCTTTTCAGAAGGTGTGCTCGAGACGTTACCCGACGGCTTCGGCTTCCTGCGCGCGCCTGAGTACAACTATCTACCGGGCCCAGACGACATCTATGTCTCGCCCTCACAGATTCGCAAATTTGACCTGCGCACCGGAGATACCGTAAGCGGACAGATTCGTCCACCGAAAGAAGGTGAACGCTATTTCGCACTGATCAAAGTTGAAGCGATCAACTTCGAGTCTCCAGATCAGGCACGTGAGAAGGTTTTCTTTGACAATCTCACGCCACTCTATCCCGAAGAACAATTGAAGATGGAGACGGCGGCGGAAAACCTTTCGGCCCGCGTCATTGACTTGGTCACCCCGTTAGGTAAGGGACAGCGTGGACTAATCGTTGCACCACCACGAACCGGTAAGACGATGTTGCTGCAAACAATCGCCAACTCTGTCACACAAAACCATCCGGAAGTTACGTTGATTGTCCTACTGATTGACGAGCGTCCTGAAGAAGTCACCGACATGCAGCGCTCGGTTAACGGCGAAGTCATCTCTTCAACGTTTGACGAGCCACCTACGCGCCACGTCCAAGTCGCTGACATGGTTATTGAAAAAGCAAAAAGACTCGTCGAACACAAACGTGATGTGGTGATTTTGCTTGATTCGATCACAAGACTGGCGCGTGCTCATAACGCTGTTGTTCCGCCGAGTGGCAAGATCCTCTCCGGCGGTATCGATTCGAACGCGCTGCAACGTCCGAAGCGATTCTTCGGCGCTGCGCGTAACATTGAAGAAGGCGGCAGTCTGACAATCATCGCAACAGCGTTGATTGACACTGGTTCGCGAATGGATGACGTGATTTTCGAAGAGTTCAAGGGTACCGGTAACTCAGAAATTCACCTGGATCGTCGCTTGAGTGACAAACGACTCTTCCCTGCCATTGACTTGCAACGATCGGGAACACGCAAAGAAGAGCTGCTGATTAGCAAAGAAGATCTCAACCGAATCTGGGTGATGCGCCGCGTGCTCAATCCGCTGTCACCGGTTGAGCAAATGGAAGTGGTGTTAGAACGACTCGAGAAGACAAAGTCGAATGCAGAGTTTCTAGCGTCGATGCAAAGCTAATGCTCGATAAGCTTTAGTTTGTCGATATGGTTAGCAAACTTCAACGTAGCCTGTTTAGCTTGATTCTTAGCGAAGTAACGACAAGCTGAAGCTTATCGGACACAAGAATTTCAAGGCGAAAGGACAGCCGTTCCTTTCGCCTTTGGTCTGATTAGATGGGATCTTTTGTCATCGAACCAGACTAAAAAACCCATTACTGCAGATGCGTGTCGCAATACTTTCTTCTGAGGCGGTCCCTTTTGCCAAGACTGGCGGACTGGGCGATGTCTCAGGTGCCCTTCCAAAGGCGCTACAAGAAGCGGGCGTTGATGCACGTTTAATTCTGCCGCGTTATTGGCAAGTCGATCCGAAGCTTATCAATGGTGAACTAATTGAGAGTGTGCCGGTGGAATGGCGAGGTCAGGTTCACAACGTTCGCTTCTCACAGAGCGATGCAGCGGGTGCGCCTGCCTATTTAGTCGAGGCGCCGGAGTTATTTGATCGTTCGTCAATCTATGGTCACGCCGATGATCACATCAGGTTTGCGTTCTTCTCGCGTGCTGCACTTGCGTTACTAAAGCACCTGAATTGGAAACCCGATGTGGTACACGGTAACGATTGGCCATGTGGCTTTGCAGCCGCCGAGTTGCGTAAACGCCGCCGAGACGATCCATTCTTTCAGAGAGTTGGCAGTCTCTTTTCACTTCACAATGTCGGTTATCAGGGACAGTTCGATCCGAGAGATCTTTGGTGGCTGGGATTTGGTGAGTCCCCAGAGCGTGACGACTTCATGCTCAATCGCGCAGCGTCAGCACTCAAAGCTGGAATAATGTCGGCAGATGCGCTCTCCACGGTCAGTCCTCGGTACGCACGTGAGATCCAGACGCCCGAACAAGGACACGGGCTCGACTGGTTATTGCGCTCGCGCGGCGATCGACTCTTTGGGATCACTAATGGCGTTGACTACGGCATCTGGAACCCAGAAACCGATCCGCACATCGCGCAATATTACTCAGCTTCAGATCTGTCAGGCAAAGCCGCTTGTAAAATGGACCTGCTCCGTCGTTTCGGACTGCAGCAGAATCCTGAGCGCCCAATCATCGCTTCCGTCTCCCGTCTGGTTGCTCAAAAGGGCTTTGACTTAATCCAACAAATCTCAGGCGCCCTGCTTAATTTGGGAGTTTACGTTGTAGCACTCGGCACCGGTGCACGAGAGTACGAAGACTTTTTACAAAGATGGCATGACCTGGCGCCCCAACAGGTCGGCATCTTCAAAGGTTACGGGGGCGAGCCACTGGCCCATCAGATTGAAGCAGGAACTGATATGTTCTTAATGCCGTCATTGTATGAGCCCTGTGGGTTGAATCAGATGTACAGCATGCGTTACGGGACGGTTCCAATTGTCAGGGCCACCGGTGGGCTGGACGACACAGTGCAAAACTTCGATCCCCACACTGGTCAGGGAACGGGGTTCAAGTTTGGACCTTATAA
>PSRF01000068.1 GCA_003175865.1 Blastocatellia bacterium | reverse complement strand
CATCAGCAATCAGCAATTCTCTCACCGCCTTATTAGATCCTCAGTGTACAGCTGTCGGTAAACTCGATAATTGTTCATCACCTTCTGCACGTAACCTTTTGTTTCATCGAAGCCAATCTCTGAAGTAAACACTCCTGGGTCAGGTCGCTTTGCTCGCTTCAACCAACGCGCAACGTTGTCTTCACCGCCGTTATATGAGGCGGCGACGGGTTCCAGCATCTGCGGAAACATGCGAGCCAGTTGCTCCAGGTATTCAGCTCCCAGCATGATCGAAGTATCTGGTTGATAGAGCTGCGCCTCTCGAACGTTATTGAGCCCGGCGCCTGTGGCATACTTTTGTGCAGCATCAATCGTGAGTTGCAACAACCCACGCGCTCCCGAAGGTGACTTGGCCGTGGGCTTGAACACACTTTCCTGCCGAATCAAAGCCAGCACAAATCGCGGATCCAATTGTCGCGACTTTGCAGATTTCACAATGATTGCCCGGTACGGAGCTGGATACAGGTCAGCGTCGCTTGCAATCGAAGTATTTACGCGAGATTCACGTTGCGCAACAATTTCCGCCTTGGCTTTCCCGGCGAGTTTTGAAAGATGTTGGGTTGCGAGCCATCCATAGTATGAGTCGGTACCATCTGGAACCGCGAGGTAAGCACTGAATGCCTCCTCTTTTTTGCCTTCCTGCTCGAGACTGTAGGCTTTGAGATACGAGACCTCTGTCCGCGAAGTTAGAACAGCTTTAGAAAACTGCTTGGTCAAAAGCAGATCAGCGGTCGAGTTTGCATCACGCCAATTACCTTCGGCGATATGAAGTCTTAACTCAGCGAAGATTGCGTTGATCTCAGTCGCGGAGCCTGCAAATCTTTGTCGCGTTTTAGTAACCCACTGAAGTGCTTCTTTGGGTCGATTGGCTTCGCGCAGTGTGTCGACCACATTCAGGTAAGCTGTATCGATTCGCTCGCCATCAGGAAAGCGCTGCACATATTCGGCATATCGTGCCGCTGATTCATCAAAACGTCCCATCCGGAGAAGGGAAGCGGCGCTGTAGTTCAAACCCTCCCGACCCTCTTTCGTGGAACTATAATTTGCTGCAAGCCGATTAAATACTTCGTAGGCATCCTGATAGTCTTTTGCCTGGAAATAAGAGCGACCAATTCCGAGAAGTGCCTCACCAACGCGTGGATCTGTCGGGTAGTACCTGAGAACTGCCTCCCAGTGCGCACGCGCCTCTTCAAACGCGCGGTTAATCATATACACCGAGGCGCGTCTCATGTGTTCCGCAAGACTCAAGCGAGTGACATTACCCTGGGCGTCGCGATCACTCGCATCACTTCGCCGAGCTGTTGCGAGTGCTGACTCACTTGCGGACTGTTTTATCGGCTCGATTGGTACACCGACTTGTTTGCGCAATTCGGCGGCGTTGTTCGTAACAGCCGACAAAACAGAAATCAAAACGGCGGTTGCGAATTTATGTTGCACTCGTCTGCTCCTCATTAATTTCGTCAGTCTCTTCGATGATTTCGAATGTGGAATGGATTTCTGCTGTCGGGCGGAGCGTCGCAGCAACGCTGCAGTACTTAGTTTCAGACAATTCAATCGCCTGTTGTACTGCTTTGTCTGAAATGTTTCTTCCACGTAAGACGTGATGAACTGTCATGGACTTGTAACTGCGCGGGTGCTCATCGCGTCGTTCGCCGCTGACCTCGACGTGATAACTGGTGACGACTTGTCGTTTCTTTTTCAGAATGCTGATCACATCAACGGCAGTACAGGATCCAAGTGCTACGAGTAACAACTCAACAGGAGTCGCAGCCACAGAACGTTCGTGATTCGTATCAAGCGTTAATGAATGACCCGAAGGCGAAATGCCTACAAAGAGATCGTCATCGACGAACTTCACGGTTGCTTTGACAGAATTTTTGTTCATGAACGGTTAATTTAGAAAACAACGAGTCGGGGTAGGGACCGTGAGACAGTCAACATCGGAATATACCAGTGGTTCTGAACGGGAGCGAAGCGACTGGGTAATAGCGCGCATAGAATTGTTCAAAGAATTAACAGTCGCTTTGCTCCTGTTCCGAACCATCGCGCACAGGATAACACAGGAGCTAATCCATTAATCTTTCCACGTGCACTTCAGGTCGTGTGTTATCATTTGCGTGCGGCTCATCTCAATTTACCTCACGACAAATGATCCATTCCAAGGCGACGTCTCATCGTCACAGCCCAGGAGACACCTTTGGTGAGTAAAGTGGGAGGACCATCATGGCGGATATCCTAGTTGTGGATGATGACGACGTAATTCGCGAGACTCTTTGCGAACTACTCTCAATCGACAACGTTTGCCAATCGGCGCGCACCGCTGAAGAGGCACTTGCACGTTTATCAGTGGCGCACTTCGATGTGGTGTTGAGCGACATTTCAATGCCTGGATTGAGCGGTTTGCAGTTGCTCGGCAGAGTCCTAGAATTGTATCCAGACACTCCGGTCATCATGATCTCTGGGCTCACTGATCAGGAACAGGCTCAGGAGTTAATCAGACTCGGCGCCTTTGACTATGTCTTGAAACCGTTTCGTTTGGAAGTTGTTGAGGCAAGTGTGAAGCGGGCTCTCGAAAGCATTGGCCGGGCGGCGCGCGAAGCTTCGTTTAAGACAATTGACTAAAAGGTCAAGCTGCGACGTGTGCGAGCGATCTTCGACCGCCCTTCATTCGCTCGATCTCTTTAACCAGTTCGCAGATTCGGTCGGCTGTGAATGGCTTGGCGACCACCCAGTCGACCCCTGCGGCTTTTTGCTCGCTTGAGCCGACAGCTTCTCCCCATCCCGTGATCACGGCGATTGGCATCATTTCGCTTTGCTTGCGAATCTCCTGAGCAAGTTCCCAACCACTCATGCCCGGCATTCCGACATCAGTAAAAATGCCGTCAAAGGAGTATTGGTCAAAAAGATCCAGGGCCTCCTCACCATTTGCTGCGACATGGACAGTGCAGCCCTCCGACTCGAGTATTTCACGCAGCAAGTCTCGAACGAAATCCTCATCGTCAACAACAAGAATATTCGATTGTTTTTCTGGCTCAACCAGGGCAATGGTGTTAATGGCTGTTGACTGGAGATCGACTGCTTCGAGTGTACTTGTTGCGAGTGTGCCGAGTGGGAGCGTGATGCGAAACTGAGTACCGTGTCCTTCAGTTGAATCGACTTCGATTGAACCGCCGTGACGGCGCACAATTCCGAAACTAACAGCCAGTCCCAGCCCTAACCCGGCTTTGCCTTTCGTGGTGAAGAACGGATCAAAGATCCGCGACTTCACATCCTGTGACATTCCGCAACCGGTATCTGCAATCGTAATTTCTACTGTCTTGCCGATGGTGCGGCTGGCGAGTCGTAGACGACCACCATTAGGCATTGCGTCGACCGCATTGAACACCATGTTCACCAACACTTCTCGAAGTTCAGAATCATCGCCCATGATCATCGCGTCTGAGTCGATTTGTAGATCAAGACCAATGTGAACGTTCGAAGCTTCTGCACAGTTCTTCCAACGCGGTCTGGTGATTTCACTCGCATCGAGGAGGATCTGATCGACAGATACCAGGTGGAAATCGTGGTCACGGCGTTGTCGAGCAAAGTCCTGGATTCGTTTTACCGTTTTTGCTCCGTCCTCAGCAGTCTTAATGATGATGTTCAGGCCACGACGAATTCTCTCCGGATCATCGGTGCGCAACAACAATTGAGCACGTCCAAGAATGCCGGCGAGCGTGTTGTTGAAGTCGTGAGCGACTCCAGAGGCCAACTCTCCAAGTGCCGATAATTTCTCAATCTGTGAAAACTGCTCTCTGATCCTTTCCTGCTCAGCGATGTAGTGTGAAAGTTCTTTGACGTGTTTCTCTGCCTGGTCCGCTTGGGCGGCGGAACTCTCAACGTTTTTCAGGTATGTACGATAGGTGAGGTACACAATGCCGATTATTGGCAAAGTGATTACAAAAGCATAGAAATCGATCAATTGGACCAGCCCAGCGATTACGCCTGCGGCAGACGCCCCGGCAATGTAGGTCAGCGAGGTCCACAGATAGTGCTTACGCCACGTCTCCCAAATAGGTTTGTTGGTCTTCAAAGCGGCACCCATGGCAACAATCCCGGAGTTGACCACGTAGTGGGTCATCGCCATGGTACCGAGTGCAACGACAAATCTTGCGGAGAAGAAGTTTTTTGCGAGAAAGACGATGTTGCCAAAAACGGAGGTAAGAAATTGGCTGGTGAGAAAAACTGAGAGGGCAGCACAACTCCAGTTGAACGCAATCGTCCTGAGTTTCTTGCTAAAGCGAAGTGACGAGAATGTTGCTTCGATTGCAGCGGCGATAACTGCCGCTTCGTTACCGTAAAGCAACAAGATCAGGAAGATGAAAGTGTCCGACACCGAGACTTGGGAACTCAGACGCGGGATTGGCACAACACGCGAGCTCAGTAAGAGCGACATGCAGAGTAAGATCGCGAAGCCTGAATCGAGTTGGGAGTAGTTAAGGCGGAACGCTGAAATCAAAAGACACAGACCGCCACTAACCACGACG
Source organism: Blastocatellia bacterium (assembly GCA_003175865.1). Classification (GTDB taxonomy): domain Bacteria; phylum Acidobacteriota; class Blastocatellia; order Pyrinomonadales; family Pyrinomonadaceae; genus PSRF01. The sequence goes on along the minus strand of PSRF01000068.1, from coordinate 6,533 downwards.
CCGCCGAGGAACGGCATGAAGTATCGATGATTAGTTGTAGCGATCGTTTCTGACATTGTGTCTTGCATCAAGGTGAGGCGGGGTCGGCCTTTAATCAAGACAGATCGGGGGAACGGAAAATTAACTTGCCGCACCCTCCTTTCTGGGAAGGAAAACAGTTTCGTAAGTAGCGCGGAAAAGAAACCCACATTTGCGATAGAAAGCCTGGGCTTGTTTATTCTGTTCGTTAACTAGTAAGCAGATTGACTTCACGCGACTGAGCAGATTCTGCGAGAGTTCAGTCATGCAACGAACGCCAGTTCCGTCATGTCTTCGATCTTGCTTTACCCAGATACCTTCGAGGTAAATGACATCACCAGTTTCCGAAATGACGTCTGCCTTAAATATGAGAGTCCCGTTTTCAACGAGGACCCACGTCCTGCCGAGAGAAATGCGGCGCAAGCATCTTTGCCGGAAGCCTACTGGATCAACTTTCATTGGGTCGACGCCGCTTTCCTCAAACGCAAGTTGAGCTTGAATTGGCATCACCTGTTCGAGTTCAGCCTCAGTCGCAACTCGCAGGCCTGCAACTTGTTCGGAAGCAGGCATCGGCCAGCGAAGTTCAAACAGCCACTCGCGGCACACAAGCCTACGTTCCACGCCGGCATCAATGTAGTATTCCCAAAAATCGGCGACGCGTTCCTGCTCGCCCATGATCATGTGAGTGTAGCTGCAATCGCGTGCGACTTGGGCCAACGCACAAAGAGCTCGGTCAGAAACTGTCTCCAGAAGAGTTGCGTGACCTATAAGTGCAACACCTTCGAGTCGGCCATTGAAGTCACGGCATCCGTAGAACGTGCCACGATTGAATGTGCTGACTAATCCGTTGTCGATCACCATACTCATCATCGTTACTGTGTGAATCGGACGTTCTGAAAGAAACTCGATTACTTCTTTCTCTTGTCCCTGCGTTAGCGGGCTAACGGTCACCTCAACGGGATTGGTTGCGAACCGATAGTCACTCTTCGCGATGTTTAGGGCGGCGGTCTGAAACATGGGGGATCCTCTTTATCTGTTCTTTGTTTTTGTTGGGCAGACCTTGCTAGAAGCCCATGTAGTCAGTGTTGTTGTCCACAGTGATTGGCATTGAAGCGCTGGAGTCACCACCCACCAGCGCGGAAAACGATTCTGAGACTGCGTCACCGATCAGCACTCCATCGCCAATCAGCACACCGTCCCCGATAAGAACTCCGTCACCAATAAGAACTCCATCACCTATCAGCACGCCATCGCCAATGAGTACGCCATCGCCGATGAGTACACCTGTGGCACAGAAGACTGATCCTGCACCCATACTTGTTCCGTCGCTGACAGGAATGCTATCGCCGATGAGAACGCCGTCGGAGAACATAGTGTTGTCACCGATCAGCACGCCATCACCTATCAGTACGCCGTCACCGAGCAGTACACCATCGCCGTAAATTCGTTGGTACTGCGTCATGAGTGATGAACCGGTAGCGTAGGTACTGCCGACAACGATTCCTTTAGACCATGGGAAAGTTGTACTGCCACCAGTGTAAGTAATGGTTGTTTGAGCGTTCGGGGCCGCGGCAGTGAGGAGAGAAGATCCAAGTGCGGTCGAGCCCGTCAGGTTTGTGCGGACTAATTTCGCCAGGCGTACTGCACCGTCAATGTTTACTTCGCCTGCACCTTGTTCGAGCATGTTGTAATTTGGCAGTTGTTGTGCGGTATACATCAAAATTGCTTTGGCGAGGTTCGGCGTTAACGTTGGATTGACTTCGAGCAAGAGAGCGGCCGCCCCGGCGACAACCGGAGATGCCATTGAAGTTCCGCTCAGCCTCATTTGCTTGCGGCTGACGATGTCACTGACACCTGCATCGAGGGATGGATTTTCGCTGAGCAGAACGTTATTCGGTGATTCAGCGAAAATGGTTTTGTTGCCGGGTGCTGAAATTTCAGGCTTGATCAAATTGTCGTAATGTTTCACTCCATCCGCGTCGGTAAAGAAACTTCGCGTTGGTCCGCGTGAGCTGTAAGTCGCAATTGAATCATCCATTCGCTCGTCCGTTCCCTTGGTATCAACTGCTCCAACGGTCAAAACTGATGGTTCATTACCAGGCGAATGAATCGATCCATAAACCTTGTCACCAGCTGAATTCTTTCCGTTGTTGCCGGCGGCGGCCACGGCGATGATGCCGCGATTGACAAGACTGCGGACCGCTATACAAACCGGATCGACTTTGTAGGAGTTAAACGCCGGAAGTCCAAGACTCATGTTGATGACACGAACGTTGTAGGCCTCAGCATTGTCTGACAGCCAATTCAACGCTCCCAATAAGCTTGAAACTGAGCCCACGCCCTCAGAGTTCAAAACGCGAAGATTGATAATGTTTGCTCGTGGTGCAATTCCGATGTAGGCACCTTGTGCAACAATGCCGTTTCCTGCAGCGGCTGCGGCCACGTGAGTGCCATGTCCATAGGGATCGTCTGTTCGACCCTCACCTGTGAAGTCGACGCTAACAACAATTCTAGATCTGCCGGTCATGGCATCTGTGAAAGAAGAGTGACCCGCGTAGATTCCTGAATCGATAATTGCGATTCCGATCCCGCTGCCATCAAGTGTTCCATCACTACTCATTGTGCGGACGTTATCTGCGCCTGACGTGTGTGCGACGTGACCACCAAGGCTGAGGACTTTACTGTCGACTGACACAAACGAAACTTCTGAAAAGTCTGAGAGAGAGCTGACGACGCTTACCGGGAGTTCAACGGCGAAAGAATTGAAGTTAGCAAACTTCTTCTTGATCTTGACGCCGTTGCTACTGAGAAGCGCATTGAGTTGTCCACTCATCTTGCCATTCAGCTGTAGGATGACGTTCACGGTGTCGCCACCACTCTTGACACGTACCAGCTTTTCCAGGTCCGATGCGATCTTAGAGCCCTTAAATTCTTGGTCTCCGGATTTCTTGGGGGCTGCACTGGCACGATCATCCAGGAGTATGCCGGCTAGAGTGGCGACGCTAAGTGCGACCATCGTCAGCATCGTCAGCACTAGCGAACGCTTTGTTCGTTTCGTTTGTCTCACGTCGTTATCTCTCCATCCATCCTTCAATCGCCCAAAGCACACAACGCGGGCGCAGTGGTCAGTGCACTGACCGTGCCACGTTGCTGAATCGTATGTAGGCAGTTGGTAACTAAGGAGTTAAGGAGTTTTTGGTCCAATTTCGAAGACAATGCGTAATTGACCGAATCCTTCAGTTTGACAGGCGGGATCATTCACTTTGATAGAATTCGCGATTATGGAGCTACCGGAAGAGATCGAGAGTTACCGCGACAGATTCTGGCGTCGCGATCCAGAAATGAAGGTTGAACGCGTCTACGATGCAGAGCGATTTGTTGAGGAGGTTGGGTTTTGTACCGCTCTTACTGATTCACGGCGGCCCGGTCCATCTCTGTACCTTGCCGTGTGCGGTCGTCGCGACGCGCACATGCCGCGTAATGTTCAGAAGGACCCGGAGAGTAGCCTGGCATGGACCATCAAAGACGATGTCATGAGACGGGGACAGTGTTTTTACGGAAAGTTGCTTAAGGGCCATTCGACATTTATTGCGCGGCGGCTGATTCCGTTCTTCAACTCTCTTTGGGGTGTTAGTCGGAAGGACGAAAAGAAGGTTCTTAGTCAGGATGCACAGCTAATATTGAAGGTGCTGAGAAGTGAATGGGAAATGGCGTCACGCGATCTGCGATCGGCAGCGAAGATTAATGAACGTGCTCGATTCGATAAAGCAATGACCGAGCTTCAGAAAGCAATGAAGGTCATCCCATCGGAAGTTCTGTACGAACCATTTTTTAACTACATTTGGTCCATACCGGAAGCGAGATTCTCGGATGAGATGAAGACAAAACCGAGCAAAGAAGAGTCATTGCGAGAAATAGCTCGTGCTTACCTAAACGGCGCCGGCATGACGTTTAGGGGGGAACTAGCGCGAGTTACGGGTTTGAGTTCACCTGATGCCGGATTGGGTAACTGGGCGTTAGTTGATGAAGGATTTGCTGAAAGGCTCGGCCCTGGGATTTACAGGCTGACGAGTCTAAAGAATTAGTCTGTGCTGGATTGGAGTTTGTGATCGTCACGCGACTCACGCAGTACCTGTTGCTCCATCCGGGCTATTTCCAATACGAGTGGAAGTGTATCTTCTGCCGATCCCAATCGCTGCATCATCAAATTGGTCTCTGTCTCATTGAGCTTCCTGCTTGCCGTCGCTTCTATCACCTGAAGTTGAGTCCGCGCTTTCATTAAGTGCTCATTTGCATTCTGTCGAATTTGGTCGAGTCTCGTGCGGTCTCCTTCCAATTCTTGTTGCAATGCGTTCGCTTCATTGGTCCCGAGAGTGCGGGCACGATTGATTCGTCGCTCCACCTTGAGGATTTCGCGTTTGCTTCGAGAGATTATTCTGGAAGCTGTTAGCCTGCTGGCAAGGGTGTCAAGGTAAGCGTCAGCAAGCAGGGGGTTGGTTTGCTTTATTTCGTCCAACGCCGCCCGTTCTGATGAGGTAAGTTCAGAACGGAACCAGACAACCTCATTCGCCGTGATTCCATCGGATGCTAAACGGTCCCTCAGTTGGGCCAGCCAGTGTCTTCGGTAAATTACCAGTATCAGGGAAATCAGGAGGCCCAGGGCTGCGCCAGCCGCTAGAGACAGTCCAGCCAGAAGTAGGTAGATAGCGGCCGATTCGGTAGCTTCGGACAATAAAAACAGAACAAGGAAGACTACCGGAACTGGGAATGTCGTCAGGATCAGGGCGAGCCATGGAGCAAATTTCAGCAACCTGGCCATTGCCGTGTCTTTTGAAGAAAGTTTTCCTGTGGCCTCTACCATTGAAACCCGTGTTTCATTGAGCTTAGCCGATGCTGTTCTGGTAAGCCAGTCAGGGGCTCGCCGTGGAAAGCATTTTTAGGTTACGAGCCTGTATAATGCTGCCCCTTAAGTTTGAAAGAGAAACGCGATGAAAACACTGCGACCAAGTCTCGTTTTGAAGTACCTCGTGACCGTGGCGATTGCAATCGTCTTTAGTTCCGACTTGACGCTTGGGCAATCACAGATTAACTCAGGCAACTCCTCTCGAACTCCGGGCAGACCAGTCACGATCCCGCTGACAATTCGCATTAAGGAGGCCCAGCCAGAACCTGAACTTCAGGGCATAGATTTAGTTGTAAGCGAAGACGGCGAAACACAGAGCATCATTTCAATTCGTGGTCGCGAACCCAGCTTTCCAATCTCGTTAGCGATTTTGATCCAGGACGATCTTGTTTCCTCAATTTCAAATGAAATAAAGCCACTAGCGAACTTTGTGAGAGAGCTTCCAAAGGGGTCGCGAGTAATGATTGGCTATTTGCGGACAGGCAGCATACAAGTGCGCCAAAAGTTCACCGCCGATCTCGAAAAGGCAGCGAAGGCTCTTCGCCCTCCGGTGGGATTCGCCAGCGCGGCACCTTACAACCCGTACGTTGAAGTTATCGAAGGTTTGAAAAGGTTTGACTCACAACCGTTGGGACGGCGCGCAATTCTTTTGATCTCGGACGGATTGGATGTCTCCCACGGCATCGATTCATCGACTCCGTCTCAGAGCGTCGATCTCCAACGAGCTATCAATGAGGCGCAGAAACGAAGCGTTGCTGTTTACGGATTCTATGCGCCTACAATCGGTTCTCAAGGAAACCTAATCCTGGTCGGAAATGCACAGAGTTCGCTTCAGAAGCTTGCAACTGAAACCGGTGGCCACGCTTTCTTTCAAGGGACCGGTGCTCCTGTGAGTTTCAATCCATTTCTCACAGAGCTGAATGAATCGCTGGAGAGACAGGCCGCACTTACATTTCTTTCCACACACCTAAACAAAGGCTTCCATCGCGTTGAAGTTAAGTCTTCAACGCCAGGTGTCAAGGTTGCGTTTCCAACTGGTTATACGAGGTGAGTTGAGTTATTGCACCGTGGCCGGAAGTAGGGAGCCGCGATGATCACTAGCGATTGCAAATCCGTCTAAGATCTGTCCGATCATCCCGTGAAAGTGAATCTCACTACCACTCAAGACAACTAGAACGTCGCCCGCGTGATACCTCGGATCATCAAGTCTGAATTTGATAACAGTTGCCTGACCGTTCTCTTGCTGAAGAGCCTCAAACTCAAAATCTTCGGCGCCCACAGCATAAGTTTGGGAGTTGTTTGCTACTCGTTGTTCGTCAGGCATTGAATCTCCTGGTTTGTGATGGGACGGTACTTGAAGATTGGTTGGGGCGGCTAGTCGGGCTCGAACCGACGACCTCTTGATCCACAATCAAGCTTCCCCTGTTTGCATAGGCGAGACACGTTAGCAATACGTGATTTAGTTTGCAACTCTGTTGGCTACAACGAGTGATAATAAGCCTCATCTAATCTAGTTGGCACACCAACAGGCACACCAGATCCTTATAAGACAAGGTGTTGAAAATGAAATTTAATGTCATGGATTAGCTTACAAACGCGTCCGTTCGCATTT
>PSRF01000157.1 GCA_003175865.1 Blastocatellia bacterium | reverse complement strand
GTCGCTAACGTCGAAACGACTGCGGTCGAGGCTCGTCCATCCAGTGACTTACCCTTTCACGTTCTGTTTATTGGTGACTGGAGCGGTCGCTCGAGTGGTAAGAGTTCGGCGGCGACAGAGGAATTGAAGACCTACCTTCCGCGGTTCGTCGATTCCGACAATCTCGATGATTTGATTGCTCAGCTCGGTGTTCGTCTGAACCTCCCGCTAACGGGTCGTGAGGATCAGTCAATCGAACTTAGATTCGAGCAACTGGATGACTTTCACCCCGATAGCCTGGTCCAGCGCCTTGACATCTTCGACTCACTCCTTCGTTTGCGGAACCGCTTAAAGAATTCAAAAACTTTCGCGGATGCAGTGCGAGAGATCCGTGCTTCGGAAGCGACCTCGGACAAAGCCAAGAACGAGTCTGGTTCTGTCGAAAAAGACCTGAGCAGAAACCAGGCTGCAGCAGATAACCTACTTGATCAGATCCTCAGCGCCAGTAATCAGTCGACTTCTCCGACGCAGCTAAGCCAGCCAGCCGCGGAGGTTTCAGAAGAGATCACCAGGTTAGCCAAAGCCGTTGTGACGCCACATATTGTTCCGGACATTGAAAATCAAGATCAGTTCCTCGCCTTAGTCGATGATCGAATGGGAGGTATTCTCAAGACGATACTGCACAATCCCGCGTTTCAGTCACTTGAATCAGCGTGGCGTGCACTCGACTTCGTAGTCCGACGATTGGAGACCGGAAGCGATCTGAAACTGTACCTATTTGATATGTCGTTCGATGAGTTTCGGTCCGACTTACTATCCCAGACTGATTATCGTGCGACTGCTTTGTACAAGGTTCTTGTAGAAGACACTGTCGGAACGCCCGGAGGACCTCCGTGGGGAGTAGTCGCCGCAAATTACACTTTCGATTTTAGTACCGATGATCAGTCGTTAATTGAGCCGGTGTCGAAGATCGCCCACGAATGTGGCGCACCTTTTATTGCGGGCGTAACACCTCACTTACTCGGCTGTGCATCGCTTGTTGCGACTCCAGACCCAGATGATTGGAATGATAGTGTCGCGAGCGGAACACGATCGTGGTGGGACGAAGTTACGACGCGTCATGCCGCCGGATACGTGGGTCTTGTCTTGCCACGATTCTTGTTGCGGCTCCCGTATGGCAAGGACACCGACCCAACGGAACAGTTTGATTTCGAAGAAATCGGTGAACCACATTCCTTTGCACATGAAGACTACCTATGGGCCAACGCTTCGTTTGTCGTTGCCTACCTTCTCGCTAAAGGCTTCAGTGAAGATAGTTGGAGCTTTAGGCCGTCTGAGTATTTGGAGATCGGTGATCTTCCGTTACATGTCTACGAACGTGATGGTGAATCAGAGATCAAACCATGTGGAGAAGTACTCTTAACAGTAAAGGCCGCAAACGCAATTATTGACGTGGGTTTAATCCCGATATTGTCGATGAAGAATTCGGATGTTATTCGGTTGGGAATGATGCAATCAATCGCATGTTCCCCGTTGCGTGGACGCTGGATAAAGAACTAGGCAAAAAGAAAGGCGTCCATTCGATCTTACAGTATGACTGTAGGTAGCAAGGAGAAGTTAAATGCTGCAGAATTTTCTATTGGAGCTTGACGGAAAGGCTGTCGGCAAATTCTTCGGGATGTCCGGAGGTTCGGCCAAGGCAGAGATTATCACCGTGCGTTCGACGAACGATTCCAACCCTCACAAAGAACTCGGTGTCATCACTTATGAAGACATCGTCCTTGAGTGCGGGACAGGGATGTCACGCAGTTTTTATGATTGGATTGGTGACAGTTTTGCAGGCAAGATAATCCGTAAGAACGGGGCCGTTGTTTATCTTGATTACAACGGCAATCCCAAAAAACGACTCGAGTTCAGGCATGCACTAGTTGATTCTCTCCAACTACCTGCTCTAAATCACAGCGGACACGAGGAAGCGGTAATGAAGGTCGGGTTGAGTCCTGAGATAAGTAGCGTGGGAAACATCGATAATAGTCAGAAGCCTGGTGTGTATTCAGCCAGTTTGCCAAAGGCATGGAACGTCGGTGACTTCAAGCTGGCTATAGATGGTCTTGATACATCGCATGTAAAGCAGGTTAATGCGATAAGTTTTGGAACAAAAATAGCGCGAGATTCGATAGGAGATGAGCGTACGTCTACAAACCTACCAGGCGTAACGTCATTTTCCGACCTTGTGATCCAGATACCTGGGAGCTCAAAGACTTTCGAAAAGTGGGTCAACGATTTTGTGATCAAAGGAAACAGCGGCTCAACAAACGAGAAGAGAGGCATGCTGGAGTATTTTGCACCTAAGTCCAACAAGGCTTACTTCACAATTGAATTCAGCGGACTGGGCATCTATCAGTTCGTGGTTGATAAGGGGTTCCAACCCGCAGGTGATTACACCGTAACAATGTACTGTCAATCGATGAAGTTTCAGGCTGGACCAGCGGCCGTTGTCTGATCCCTTCAAGTAAGGTCAGTGAGCAAGTGACCCTTCTTTTGTGGCCCAGACGTGCTGTTCGTAAACTCCAGGAGAATTTCCGGACGCACGTCCTCCATGAAGTATGAAGTTACTGGTCCAAAGAATTTTCCCGCTTCTGAAGCATTGGATCCTTCCAGAAAATCCCTAAAAAAGCGTGGATCGTAAAACCTCGAAAAGAGTTCCATTCCGTCAGGCATTGTTATCATCAACGTACCGCGAAAGTAATCACGCAATTCGGTGATCGAGAATGGGCAGGTGAGATACACGCCCCATTCCTGACCCCAACTTTTGTGAATTACCTCTTTTAGCAATTCCGAACCAGGCGGCAAACTTATCAAGTAAGGAGCAGCTTTCGCGCTCTCTTGATTGGTGTAAAGAGACACGTATTGGACGCCGGGCAGTCTTAATAGATCAAGAGCGGAAGCATCGCGAACGCCGTCAATTAACGCCATGACGTGCTGACGTTGATTCGACAAAATCTGAAACAAGCGACCTTCTGGCGTTGCCGATTCGTAAGCTGCTGGTGCGGGCTTGGGTGCAATACTCTCTTTTTGTTTTAGATCAGATTTGGGTTTCTCACTCGAGCCAGGATCGCTCGCGCCTGTAGGCGAAACTACAACCGTAGGTAGAGATTTGAGGGTCGGTTTTACATCCGATGATGATTGATTGACATCGTATGTTGGATCCTCATGATCAGAAGACTTCCGGGACTTGCGAGATTTCTTTGACTTCTTAGATCCAGATTGTGATTTAGATCCTGACTGTGATTTTTCCATCAGTCGTCCGCCGGTAACAGCCAGATCGGCTGAAACTCCAAGCTTTACGACAAAGGTTGTTTCGCCCGCAAACACCTGATCGCCATCGTGCAGGATTGCCTCCTGGATCGCTTCGCCATTTACTTTAGTTCCATTACGACTCTTAAGATCTTTAATGCGACACTCCTTACCATCGCATTCGAGTTGAAAATGGAGGCTCGACAGAAAATGATCACCCAGGGCGATGTCCGCTTTTTCTGTTCTGCCGACACGTACTTTTTCGCGCGGACGCACCTCTATCACCCTGCCCTGATTTCGTCCTGAACTTATTTCCAAGACAAGCCGCATAACGGACATAGACCTACTCGTTCAACATGGAGTGGTGCAACTAAATTGGAATTAAAGAGTATAGATTGTGAACTAAATCAGATCGTTCTTCCGACTGCAAGGGAACACCGATGTCATCAGCCAGCTACTTCGAACTGGCCAGACTGCGTCCGTCTGCTACAAAGGACTGAAACCTCGCCTCGGCCTTTTCCGGTTCCTTCAAGACTGCTGCCAGCATAACACTGCCGACGACTGCATTTGGGGCCATGTCGTCTTGAGGATTGGTTTCAGGTGCATCAGGCGGAGCGATGCTGCCTCCACTCAAGAAGACCGCTAGCGCCGCACTACCGGCAGGTGTACTGAACGTTGCTGTTTCGGCTGCCTTCATTGCGGCACGACGATTCTCCTCATTCGGCTCTGCCAACCATTTATCAACTGCTTCGGCGGCGGCAGACGATTCATCAGGACTCTCTTGCAAAAACTGTCGCGCGCAACGATTGGCCCATGCGATTGCCGTTTTCGTTGGCAGAGCGTAAGCAAGAACTCGAATCGCATCGATGTATTGTTTATTCTGAACCAGGAGTTCGACGAATTGGTCTGTTGTCTGCTCACCTGAAAGCAATTTCTTACCGACATCTCCGAGGTAAAATTTTCTACAAACGTCTGTGGCTTTTTGGGCTTCCATTCTATTTATCCAAGACCAAGTTCGGGTTCATGGTCCGATCATAACGGTCGGGAATCCCACCACAATGACCCCGCCATGAACAGTCATATCACCGATTCGTGCTGCCATCATGCCGCCGACTAAGACCGTAGGGGAACCGACCGCAATTACATCCGGTGGACCAACGCACACTAACATATCTCCAACACGAGCTTGTGGTATACAGCCGGTAAGAACCGTGGGGCAACAAGGCGGCAAAATAGGACCTCCGACGTGCGGCACTAGGCCGGTTACCATCGGGCAAACATGCATGTCTCCTATTCTTGATGCTGGTGGCATTTTCACCTCAATGTGGGTTTAAGTCCTTCGATCAAGGCGCAGACTTTTGACCCGTCTTTGCATCATCTGCGGTATTTGGAACTGTAGGCTTTTGTGGAGCCGCATCGTAAGCAGTATCTGGGGCTTCCGGCTTTGCGCCAGGACCACTGCCAGGAGCGCCGCCGCTGTTAATAAGGACCATTATCCCCTGAATTGAAACTCCGGTAGGACCTATATCGATGAATCCACCGGGACCTTTCAGGCTTAACTGCACGCCTGCCTCAAGCACCAGCGTCATTCCGGCCTTAATATGTATTGTCAGTCCAGCTTCAAGTGCGTGCGAGATGCCCACTTTTACGTCCTGGTTTAAGCCTACATCGAGCGATGCATTTGTTCCTACCTTTTCCTTTAGAGACAGTCCGACGTTTAACGAACTATTAAGGTCTCTTTTCTCGCGGTGAGTCTGTTCTATATGAAGATCGCTGTCGCCGTATATACCTTCCTTTTTATCTCCTTTGACTACGATGTCCTGGTTGTTGTCGATTGTTAAGGACTGATTGTTGCCTATTTCTTCGAGGTGGTCATTGTCGACCTTAAGGTGTTTGTCCCGATATATCTTCTCTAACTGATCGCCGGATTTTTGACCATCCTTTTCGGCTCCTACGATCAAGTGACGGTTTCCTACAATCCGTTCCATGCAGTCATTCTTTACACGCGTGTCCATATTGCGCTCAGCATGGATAAAAACCTGCTCTTTGCTCTTTGTATCGTCGAAACGCAATTCATTAAAACCAACTCCGCCCTTGGTGCTGTTGGTTTTGACACCGCTAAGCTTGTTATCGTTCTTGTGGTTCGGATCCGGCCCCTGGCCCAGGTACGGCGGCATCTGGTCTGCGTTGTATACACTGCCGACGATGATTGGTTGATCGGGATCTCCCTCAAGAAAATCAACGATAACTTCCTGACCAATGCGTGGCCAGAAAGATGCACCCCACCGTTTACCAGCCCATATCTGAGCAACGCGAACCCAGCATGAACTGTCAGCATCGTTCTTTCCTTGTCGATCCCAGTGGAATTGAACTTTTACGCGACCATACTTGTCGGTAAAAATCTCCTCTCCCGGCGGCCCGACAACGACTGCCGTTTGTGTGCCCTTTACTGTAGGTTTGGCAATTGATTGTTCAGGACGATAGGGTAGACTTTCAGGGATGCAGCTAAAGCTGTTCTCATACTCGAACGTTGCCTCGCTACCTGACCGGAACTCGGTTGTCGTCGTACGAGCGGAGTGGATAATGCTGGTGAGCAAATAGCTCCCGTCCGCATTGAAATGTCGATCAAGCTTAAACTTGTATCCAGCTACGAGGTGCCGGCAGTTACTCCTTCCTTGTATTGCAAGACCCGGAACAGCCTGTGCCTGCATGCGAATTCTTGCAGTGCGCTTGTTGTCCTGAAAGATCTTTTGTAGTTCCGGAGGCTGGTCACCACCACTCTTATTGACGCCATCGAAACGTTGCGCATATGCGCCGGGAAAATCGTAAAGCTCCAAACGACTGTTGTTACCTACTCTGAATTTATGGGTGACGTTACCCGCCTGGACCGAGTCTACGATTTCTTCCGTATCCTCCAGATGTTTGTGAGGCAGTTCGAAGCAATGGTCCCACAACGTCAGCTTCCCAGAGCGTAGTTCCTGCGATTTCTCCCACCCGAAGATGCGAGATTCATCGCGATGACCACCCGATATTTCCTCATAAATGATTTTGCTTTCTGAATCGTCAGTAAATTCGCCATAACTTTGTGGCGTGTTGGCGACGATCATTTGATGACCGCTCTTCGAGTGCTTGAAGAAGTAGTAGATTCCTTCCTCCTCCATTAGTCGACTGGCAAAAGCAAAATCTGATTCGCGATACTGAACGCAAAAATCACGAGGTTCAAAAGTACCTTGAATCTGAAAGGAAACATTAAGTCCTGAGAGGACCTGGTCCAGTATCTGCGGGACGCTAACATGCTGAAATATTCTGCTCTGAGTTTTTCTGCTCAATAACCAGAACGAGGGAACAATCTCCATACGATAAAAAGTAAACTCATCCCCCTCGGACCGGCCACCCTGCGATACCCGAGAACAAATCCCGCTGAAGTATCGCTCCTTACGGTTTGGTAACTTGATTTCCGCAGAAACCGGTTGGCCCAACAGCTTGTCAAAGTGAATCTTCTCAGCGTCCTCTGCCATGAGCTCGAGATGAAAGTTGAACAGATGGGAAATAGCTTCGTAGCCCGTCAGGCCAACGAGCAAAAGGTCATCAGCTCCCAGAGGAGTTGTAACAACCAATGGTCTATCCTTTTGGGTGTACTTCGGCATAGTGCTTCTCGATCAAAGAGGAAGATTAGGTAATCGAATAATGAAACTTTCCATCGCCACTAACGCTGACATGCACATGTCCAACCGTCGTGCCGCTTGCCATCCGCGATAGAAACTCACCTGAGAGTTCCGGTAGTAAAGTGCGCGTGAGAATGTGGTCCACGTTACGTGCGCCCGTCTCAACTTCCTTACAACGATTGGCGATTTCCGTAATCACCTGATCGTCATAACTGAAGTTAGCGCCATGATTTTCAGTCAACCGTCGTTCAATGCGTCCGAGTTGCAACTTAATGATCTCGCGCATTACTTCGTTCGAAATCGGATAGTAGGGAACAACCACCATGCGCGCGAGTAGAGCTGGCTTGAATACTTTTAGTAGCTCCGGCCGAATTCCTTCAACGAGTCCCTCCGGTTCAGGCCTCGTGTCTGGATCTGCAGACAACTTTGTGATCGTGTCGGTACCTGTGTTTGAGGTAAGCAATATCACGGTGTTCTTGAAATCGATCTCGCGGCCTTCACCGTCTTCAAGCATGCCTTTGTCAAACACTTGATAGAACAACTCCATCACGTCCGGATGTGCCTTCTCCACTTCATCAAGAAGCACAACGGAATACGGTTTACGCCGGACGGCCTCCGTCAAGACACCGCCTTCTCCGTAACCAACATATCCTGGAGGTGAGCCTTTCAGTGAGGATACAGTATGACTCTCCTGATACTCGCTCATATTGATCGTGACGAGATTCTTCTCTCCACCATAGAGGGTGTCGGCCAAGGTCAGGGCCGTCTCCGTCTTTCCTACGCCACTTGGGCCGACAAGCAGGAACACACCGACTGGACGTCGTGGGTCAGTAAGTCCGGCACGCGCGGTTCTGATTCGCTTCGCAATTGCTTCAAGAGCATGAGACTGACCGATCACGCGCTGCGCCAGGCGATCCTTTAGAGCAAGCACCGTTTGAATTTCGTCAGTCAGCATCTTGCCAACCGGGATCCCGGTCCAGCCGGAGATCACGTCAGCAATAGTTTGCGAATCCACGCTCACTTGCATGAGCGGAGTTTCAGCCTGGACGCCTTCAAGTTGCTGATTCAGTTCAGACAATTTCTTTCTCAGCACATCAACATTGATGGCTGCTTGACTCTCTCCATTCGGCTGATCACTCATTGCAACCGCCGCGGGTGTAACTGAACTTGCGGCGGCTGTGGCCGCAGAAGCCACTGGTGACGAAACGCTTCCGTTATCTGCCACTGCAGTTGTTTTTGCTTGCGCGATTTGTTCGAGTTGCCCACGTATCTCTCGTATTTGATCAACGATCTGTCGTTCTTTCTCCCACTGGGTTTTCAGTTTACCCAATCGTTCCTCTTCAATGGTCCTTGCTGCGGTCAACTCGTTTATTCGCTCATCGTGCTGAACTCCGGTGATTGCCTCACGTTCCAATGCGTGAATTTCAGTGGTTAGTTGATCGATGCTCCTTTGTGCATCTTCTACTGCGGCTGGTGTTGCTCCCTGTCCAATCGCGACGCGGGCACATGCTGTATCCAGCACACTGACAGACTTATCCGGAAGCTGTCGTCCTGAGATATATCGATGCGAAAGCTTGACTGCGTCCTCAACAGCTTCGGCGAGAATGCGCACGCGATGATGGTTCTCGAGCGATTCTGCCAAACCCCGCATCATGGCTATGGCCTTTGCTTCATCGGGTTCTTCTACCTTAACCACCTGGAAACGACGCGCTAGTGCTGCATCCTTCTCAAAATACTTTTTGTATTCTGCCCAGGTAGTTGCCGCGATTGTGCGCAACTCACCGCGAGCAAGCGCGGGCTTTAACAAATTAGCTGCATCGTTCTGACCGGCCTGACCTCCTGCGCCAATCATCGTGTGAGCTTCGTCAATGAAAAGAATGATTGGTTGAGCCGACGCCTTCACCTCATCGATAACTGACTTCAATCGATTTTCGAATTCGCCCTTGACGCCCGCACCTGCTTGCAGTAATCCGAGATCTAGAGTTCGTACGGCAACGTTTCTTAGTGGCTCAGGTACGTCGCCCTTTGCTACTCGTAATGCAAAGCCTTCTACAACTGCGGTTTTGCCAACTCCCGCTTCACCGGTAAGAATGGGATTGTTTTGACGACGCCTGGTAAGGATGTCTATTACTTGTCGAATCTCGAAATCACGCCCGAGGACCGGATCGATTTTTCCTGCGCGAGCACGTGCCGTCAGGTCGACTGTGAACTGGTCAAGCGCCTTTGTTTGCCCGCCTGGTACGGTTTGAGAGCCATCACTACCGGTGCTAACTGGCTGGTCGGATAGTGAAGTCGCTTCACGCCCTTCTGAGGAGCCGGCCGTGATGTCACTAAACTCTTTCTTTAGTGATTCCACTGAAACAGTTGCAAATTGCCGTGAGATTTCTCGGGCGAGACGGCCCAAGTCTTCATTTGCCAACAGCGCGATGAGTAAGTGTCCACTGCGTATCTGGGCTGCCCCGAAATCTATGGACGCCAACAACCACGCTTCCTGAATCCATTGCGGCAACCGTGGGGAAAGTCCAGGAGTGCGGGTATTGCCGATCTTTAATTTGTCGAGAGAGTTGGTAAGGTCTTTAGTTATTCTTGATTGATTTATCTCGAATCGTCGGAAGATTGCACCCAGATCAGTATCGGCACGCTCGATCAGCTTCAGCAAGAAATGTTCGGGCTCGACATCGTAGTTAGTGCGCGAAAGACACAATCCCGCTGCACCTTCGAGTGCACTGTGGCAAGTAGGGTTCAATCTTGCGATCAATGACTTTAAATTTACACCCATGATTCGAATCCTCTCTCAGCACTCAATTGATGTTGGTTGTGATTACATTCTCACTCAGTTGCTGGCGCTAAGCACGACTTGATCGTCGTCGCTCGCAAACTCGCCTGTCTTCAGCCAACTTGTCCATCCAAGTCTTGGACCTTCAGCGTCAGCGGTCAACGTGCAGTAAGGTACTTCGTCGCGATCGAGCACAAGCTGTACGTTAAAGGCGAATTCTAATCCCACTAATAATTTCACCAGTTCCAGGAGCGGTTTGTAAGCCTGGCCCATCGGCACAAATGCCTTGAATTTTTTTAACTTCATTGGACCAAGCCGAACGCGGAATTTTGATTGATCGCTCCAGACTTTACTGCCGGCAATGGTGCTAAGCCCGAGTTGGCTGTTAGCTGCGCCGAGTTTCGTTACGTTGTCGCCAAGTTTTAACCACTCGCCGCTAAACTGATTGATGTTTGCACCTACCTCGAAGTGATCCCCGACGATAGCCGCAATTGCTGTTGCTGAATGAGGACGCTGGCCGATAAGTCCTGCATACAACAACAAACTCTGATCCTTGAACGGTAGTCGATTTTGCAGGCCGTTTGTTCCGAGGCCAATCAGATCGAACAGATAAGCCGTGAATTGATCGAACCCTGTGCGCTCGTAGGCGATTGGAAAATGGTACTTTTCCCAAACCCGATAAAACAGCGAGATAAGTCTGTGATTAAAGATGTCGAAGAAGGACCATGCCGCAGTGTCGCGGTAACGAGCACGGTCCATGAGTAATTCAGTGTAATGATGAGGTAACACTCCTACTGGGCCACTGAGTCCGAAGAACGCTACCATCATCTCAGGCGGTGGCATCCCATCGCCCAGTGGCTGCGTTAGGTCGTGAATCTCACACGGAGGGAACTGAAGTGTCTGACGCGTTCGAAAGCGAACCACCTCACGGTTAACATTGGCATCTTGACCTACAGGCGCACGGTCAGGGTCGATGCGCTCCAGCAGTCGCACGGCCTGGAAAAAGCTAAACCGGTAGGACTGATCAAAGAGCTCCTTTGTTAAAGGAGGATCTGTTGTCCGGCTCTTGGTGGCCATCGTTTTAGTATGCCTTCCCGTTGGCTTGTCGTGGCAACGAGTTCGTTGAACGAATTAACAGACGCGTACAATCCGAGAAAGCGCTCAAGCACGCTTGCAAATAAGTACAATCCGCTTCCAACGTATTGTTCTTCGTCAAACTCGATCGTAGTTTCGAGCCCGCGCACGAACCCCGCACCTATACGTTTGCCGATTTGACGAACCGACGGTTTGCTTTGGATGCGTTTGAGTCCTTTGATTTGACGACGGACCGCCGAAGAATCAAGGAAGTCGTAGAGTGACAGAATTTCCTGTAACGCTTCAGGAGATCCTTCAGATCCTGCGGCTACCAATGAAAGGTGATTGAGCGCCAAATGAGATATAAGACGCCATTGAGTGCTCCGCTTTAATGGCGGACGCAAGGTGGGAGTTGGCTTAGTTAGGCAGTGTGCACCGGAAATCGGCATCGCTCCCTCGGCTTCCAAGTTTCCTTCTGCGCCACCGAATGGGAGTTTCGCCGGCAAGTCTCGATTTGTGCATGTGACGTGTAGACTCAATACACTGGTTGCAGGCACGTGTGGATTGAAATTCATGTCAACTAACGTTAGGAAGACCTCAGTGCCCTCATCTTGCGGTTTCTGAGACTGTCGTCGCGAGGCATACCAGAAGGCCGAGTCCTCTTCTGCGGGAACTGAGTGATGAATTGAATAAAACGGCTTGAACTCGCGCGAGGTCCCTTGCTGCGGATTCTCAGAAACAACCTTGTCGACTGAATAGACTTCGAGAGCCATCGGCCGGCGCACATCGCTTACTACCTGATACTCATACTGGAGACTGCTAAGACGGATAGGTTCCGCGAGATCGCTGAAAAGGTTGATTATGGGAGTACAGCCGAGCTGGAAAGTACTGGCATCGATAAGTCCCCTTATGGGCTGCACATTCTTTAGATAGATGTGTACGTCGAACCTCGTCGAGAATCCCGCCTGCGCTGCTTTATCGAAACCCTCAAGATCAAAGAAGAGGAATTTCTCGGGAAGTGCAAAGTATTCGGATAACAACCTGTATCCGGGAAAAGACCGTGCCTCGTACTGTAGAAGATTGTGGTCCAACTCAAAGCCGACATCCTTAATAGCCGATGCGGGCAGTTTGATTAGATCAACCTTCGGCACCTCCAATCGTTCAGTGCGTCGTATCGACACTAATGGGCCAGGCTTAATTTCTACACGCGTCGCGTGATTAAACAACATCTCGTAAAGCGGGTAGACAACCTGAGGCTCACCGTTCAAATAGAAGCGCAGTTTTGTGAGCGGCTCCTGACGATCTCCCAGTCGGAGGCTCCTCAGAGATGTCTCATTCATGCAGGAGAGACTGATCTTGATTACGGCTTCATTCCATCTCCCACGCGTGTCGACGGGATCAAGCGATTCCAATGAAGCACTCAAGATCTGGATCGGCCATACTGTAGTGTCGTAGCCGGTACGAAATCGACAAGGTGTGCCTTGAATCGGTCTCGAGTACAGGCCGGTGCCCTTTGGAACTGGAAAGCCCGAGGTCAAAGAGCCCTCTTTGGGAGTGAAGCGCACGATCGCCATCGAAGGAATCGGTGCAAGGTAGTGCGGATAAAGAACGTTTAGAAACGACTCGGTGATCTCGGGAAATTCATCGTCGACTTTTAGTCTTACTCGACCCGCGAGAAACGCAAATGCTTCAATTAATCGTTCGACATGAGGATCTTCACATTTGTCGCCTTCGATCGACAGTCGTCCGGCAATCTTCGGATACTTGCGAGCAAACTCCGCGCCCATTTGGCGTACGAATGCCAACTCGCGTTCATAGTAACCAAGCAGTTCGTCACGCATTGCTTAAATGTCCTGGGGTCAGGAAAGTATTCGCTCGAATGTCACGTATCGGTGCGAACTTGATACTGTCCACTCCCCAGTTGCAGAACGGTATCGAAGGTTATTGGCTCGGGCGCTGGGTCAACTTTCAATCGTGCGTCAATGCGAAAATGAATAATTCGCTCAGTGGAGAGGACTGGCTCAATTGAGACTTGGACTCCTTCCAGCCTTTGTTCAAAACGACGGACGGCCTGTTCGATTTCGTGTTTGATATATTTCTGATCGTCGGGGCTCTCCATGCTGAGGACAGTAAAGTCCGGAAGACCAAACATAACGATGGAGTCATTAGCCTCCTTAAGATCCTCCGGAATACCTCCAGCGATTTGCCGGGTATTGAGTAACCACTCAAGGTCTCGCATGACTGATTGTTTCAGTTGTCGTAGGGATTTCGAGCGTGAAGCAATTGGCTCACGCGAGACCTCTGGTTCATAGTCAAGCAACCGATCCAATACTGAAGTGGTAACACGGAGTTGGTTATCGGTTACAGGCATGTGTTGTTATGGTGCGCTATAGATGAGAATCAGCTACTGGTCCCATTTGTTACTTACATTTCGAAAGAACAACACGACGCCAGTAGGTATCCAGGTGTTGTACTACGGCAACTGGAGCGAGTTCAGATGCCGTAGTACCCGAAATGAGTTAGACCTTCTTGTTCGCGGACAAGTCCCAACCAGCTTTGAAGGGGCTGCCTAGCTTGCCCTTGGTGTCCTGGGGGTAATATTCGAACAGAATCTTCGCGAAGTTCAGCGAGAACTGATCTACCGGCACTGAGTGAGAACCCTCACTGCCACCAGATTGATAACTGGAAATCAGAACGTCGGTTAACTTGATCTTTAAATATTCCTGTTGCTCTCCTCCCTGCTTGCGCACTGTCAGGTTGGCTTCCTTAATATGGTCTCCCGCGGCGCAGGCGAGTGCCAATAAAGGAGAGGCAGAGTCGACCAGTTTGGTGACGTGGAGATCCTGAAACTGGACCCTTCCAGCTCCAAGCCCACCTGCTCGCGAACTCCGATCGTGTGGGTTTGTTGCGCCCCAACTAAAGCTCTCAACTTCAATCTCACCCTTGTGTTTTGCATCAGTGCTTTCCCCCTTGATACTGTCAAGCTTCAAAAAATAGTCTTTAGCCATGTCGACACCTTTCTCCTTTCAGGTCGCATTAACGGGTCACGCTTGTCAGAGATATTTTGCCCGCCCAATCTGCGAGCAACGTCTCCCTATAATGACGCGAAGGAACACTGTCTTTTGCGCTAACCTCTGGCTGATGGCGGCAACTCTGCAACCAAGCGCAGAGAGACAGTCAATTCGTCCAATTGGAAGTGCGGTCGTAGGAAAGCTACCGCTTTGTATACTCCTGGTTTGCCTGGTACTTCAGCTACTTCAATACGTGCTTCCTTAAGCGGGTGCGAAGCTTTTATCTCCTGGCCCACGTTATCGTTAGCAACCACGTATTGCAGAATCCAACGGTTGAGGAAATTCTCGCATTCGCCGCGAGACATGAAACTTCCGATCTTGTCTCGCATCATCGCTTTGATGAAGTGCGCGAAGCGGGAAACGGCCATAATGTACTGCAACTGTGTCGAAAGCCTTGCGTTCGCATTTGCAGAATCCTGGTCATACTTCTTCGCTTTTTGACACGATTGTGCGCCAAAGAATGCCGCATAGTCGGTATTCTTGCAATGCACGAGAGGAATAAAACCAAGGTCGGAAAACTCTTTCTCTCGCCGGTCGGTGATTGAGATCTCGGTAGGACATTTAAGTGCGACATCACCTTCATCGGTTTGGAAGGTATGTGTTGGTAAGCCCTGCACCAAACCACCGCCTTCGACACCGCGAATTGCCGCGCACCATTGATACAACGCAAATGCTTCAGTCAATCGTGTGCCAAACGCGTATGCCGCATTGCTCCACAAATA